>CALAVD010000442.1 GCA_937892085.1 uncultured Prevotellaceae bacterium | reverse complement strand
TCTCCCCTGTGAGGGGGAGCGTCACGAAGTGACGAGGGGGTTGTCCCCACACCTCACTGTCATTCTGAGCGTAGCGAAGTTTACTCAGCTCTGCTGAGAATCCAGAAAGCCCCCCTTCGGTAAGGGGGGTGGTGAGCAAAGCGAACCAGGGGGATTTATTTCCTCATCTCACTGTCATCCAGAGCGAAGCGAAGGATCCAGGACAAACAAATAAGCTTTTCTGGATTCTTCGGTCGTTTCTCTCCCTCTGAATGACAAAATAAACACTTTAAAAAAATCTTCAAAAAAACTTGCATTTTAAAAAAAATCGTCTATAATAGCACCGTCACCAAAATGGTGCTATTTTATTTCCTAACCAATATAAAAATGTTTAAAGGAAAGGTTTATGTTTATAGAAACAACAATGGAAAAGAGGAAGAATTTGAGAAAGAATTCGACAATCCTCAAGAATTCAATAACTTTAGAAAGACTTATCGTCAGCCAGAATTTGAAGGTCCATTCCTAGGACTATGAGATCGAGCTCACCTTCAGAATTATTTCAATAATTTAATAGATAGAAGATTCTGACTAGAATCTATGCCTGAACCTGAAGAAGAGCAAAAAAGTTTACCAAACTGAGTAAATTTCGATGAATATGAAGCTGAACTTCAAAAAATGGAATATGAAGAAGCTCATAAAACTGAAAAAATTCAATTACCAAAAATTCCTGAAGTAGAAGTTGCTGAAATTGAAAATTCAATGGGTGCAAGTTTCTTCAATAGTTCTTCATTCCGTGATTTTGTTTTAAATGCTTATGATTATCGTTGTGCAATTACAAGAAAGGTCATTCGTTATAATGACTTTATTAACCTTGAAGCCGCACATGTAAAGCCTAATGCACATGATGGTAAATATTTACCTTGTAATGGCATTGCATTAAGTAGAGATTTACATTTTGCTTTTGACAAAGGTTTCTTTACTATTGATGATAACCATAGAGTATTAGTTGCTCCCGAGTTAGAAGGCAATGAGTTTTACAGTGAGTTTAATGGGCATGAGGTTTATGTTCCCCCAATTGAATATTTTAGACCACATCCTATTTTCTTGAAATATCATAGAGAACACATTTATCGCTCATTCCAACAGATTAGACGTATTCAATAATTAATGTTTTATCGCTTTTGACAGGGTATCCTCAAGGGGACGGTTCTTTTGAGGAGATTTTTTGAAGACATCAATGCAGAATGCAGAATTGAGCTGCGCCTTGTTTAATAAACAATTCATAAAGCATAATAATGAGACTGAAGCATATTTTTTTAATAACTATTGCCATACTGACCTTGTTGAGCTGCAAGTCGCAGAAGGTCAATGAGGACACCTCCGTTGCCGAGGATGTGGTGACGCAGGTGGTGAACTTTGATGGCGGCAGGGCTTACGGACTGGTGAAGACCCAGTGCGACTTCGGGCCACGCGTGCCGGGCACGTCGGCTCACGGCAAGTGCGCCCAGTGGCTGGAGCAATCGCTCCGCCAGAGCTGCGACACGGGGATTGTGCAGCAGGGACAGGTCACCACATTTGATGGCAAGACGCTTGAAATCAAGAACTTCGTTGGGAGTTTCAATCCCGGCAACAGCGACCGCATCTTGCTGTTGGCGCACTGGGACTGCCGCCCCTGGGCCGATAATGACCCTGACCCCGCCAAGCAGCGGGAGCCAGTGATGGGCGCCAACGATGCCGCGAGTGGGGTAGCGGTGTTGCTCGAGCTGGCGCGCCTGATGAAGGAGAAGCGCCCCAACATAGGGGTAGATATCCTGCTGGTGGATGCCGAGGACTGGGGTACCAACGATGTGGAAGAGTCGTGGGCGTTAGGCACCCAGTACTGGGCAAAGCATCCTCATGTGGAGGGCTACACAGCACAGTTTGGCATCTTGCTCGACATGGTGGGCGCCAAAGGTGCGAAGTTCTACAAAGAATATGAGTCGATGCAGTTTGCCCCTACCGTGGTCAACGAGGTGTGGAGCGTGGCGCAGCGCAGTGGCTACGGTGCCTACTTCGACTCTAACTTTGGCGGCGGTGTCACCGACGACCACGTGGTGGTCAACGCCATGGGCATCAAGTGCATCGACATCATCGATACCCGTCAAGACGGCGGCTTCTTTGCGGGCTGGCACACCACCAGCGACACTCTCGACTGGATTGACAAAGACGTGCTCAAAGCCGTTGGGCAAGTGGTAGCTAATGTGGTGTACAGTTATTAGTTCACAGTTTATAGTTCATAGTTTAGTCACTTAACACTTACTACACATCTTGTCACCTAACGCAACACATAATAGTCGGTTGTCGAAGTTCATGAAGGACTTAGGCATTTACGCCATCGGAAATTTGGGGTCAAAGATCATCACATTTGCGATGGTGGCGGTCTATACGCACTACGTGACCAAGAGTGACATGGGCTATTATGATCTGTGCCTGACGGTAATATTTCTTATCATTCCTCTTGTGACGCTTCAGTTGCGTGATGGAGCGTTCCGTTACCTGCTTGAGACCGAGGATGTGGAGCAGCGCAGCAAGGTTATCACCTTCGTTTATCGCTCTCTGACTTTAGGCATGGTGGTGTCGCTTGTGGCAACTATCATGCTTGCGGTGTTCACGAGCATCGACTACTTGTGGCAATGCTTCTTGCTGCTCGTGGTTATGTCGTTTTTCGAGGTGGTCACGCAGGTGGCGCGAGGCCTGGGCAGGAACGTGGAGTTTGTCGCCACTGGGATAATCTCCTCGTTTGGCATTTTAGTGTTCAGCATAGTGTTTGTGGTGATTTTGCCGTGGGGCATCGCTGGTGTCTTCATTGCTAACATCTTGGCACGCTTCGTTGCGCTCCTCTATCTTGAATGGCGCTTGAAGATTGTAGCCACCTATTTCAAGTTTGGCATCGACATCAAGCAAGTGGGTATAGACCTCATCAAGTACTCGTTGCCCTTGTTGCCTGGCTCGCTGTGCTGGTGGCTCACTGGCAGCAGCGACCGCTGGTTCATAAACCACTTTGTGGGTATCGAAGCCAATGGCGTGTATGCCGTGGCATTCCGCTTCAACAGCATCATCCTCATCCTCTCCACCATCTTCTATCAGGCATGGCAGGAGACCGCCATCTTGCAATATAACAGCCCCGACCGCGACAAGTTCTTCTCCAAGATGTTCAACACTTACATCGTGGTGCTTGCCATCTTGCTTACCTCCTATGCCTTCTTGCTGAAAATCATATATCCTGTCATTGTTAATGCCAGTTTCCAGGAGAGTGCCAATTACCTCTATGCTATGGGTATCTCGGCGGTGATATTTGCCCTGTCGGCGTTTTTCGACATGGGCTATCAGTGCGCTAAGGACACGGTGAGCACGCTGCCAGCCATTGTGGCGGCTGCCGTGGTCAACATAGTGTGCAACTATTTCCTTGTCAACTACTACGGAGTGTGGGGAGCCATCGCTACTTCCATCATCACTTACTTGGTGCTCTTTGTGTGGCGCCTTCACGACATGAAACGCTACTTCCGCCTCTCGTTCTATCCCCCCACAAGTATTGCGTTGATGATAATACTTGTAGGAGCGTTTGTGTTCCATTTCATCGACACCTGGTGGCTGCAGTTGCTCTACATGATTGTGGCGTGCGCAATGGCGTTGATGTCTATTCCTAAAGAATCACTCAAAGAGTTGATGGGCAAAATGCTTCAAAAATTAGGCATAAGCAAGCAATAATACGCGTAAAGAAACGTTAAAATAATAATATACAAAACTATAATTATGAAATTTAGAAACTTAATCATACTCGCTGCTGTGGTCATTGCCATGACCAGCTGTAAAACATCTACCGAGAACACATTGTCCTACTTCCGCAATTTGAGAAACTCTGAGAGTGGTGTAATGCCGCAAGGCTCAGAATATGAAATCAAGATTGTTCCTGAGGACGAGTTAGCGATTCTGGTGTCTTCGAAGGTGCCCGAGGCATCGGTGATGTTTAACCAGCCACAGGCCAACTATTCGACCCGTGGAGAGTATAGCGCTCAGGCTACACCACGCATCCAGACCTACATCGTGGACAAGCAAGGCGACATTGTGATGCCAGTAATAGGCAAGCTCAACGTGGCTGGCAAGACCACCCGCGAGATAGAGCAGATGGTATCGTCGAGAGTGAGTGCCTCGGTCAAGGATCCTTTTGTGAGAGTGGAGCTTATGGGCTTCAATGTAGATGTGCTGGGCGAGGTGAAAAATCCCCACCGCATTCATGTGGGGAGTGAGAGATTCACTCTGCTCGACGCCATCAGCGCCGCTGGCGACCTCACCGAGTATGGCGAGCGCAGCAATGTGATGGTGATACGTGAAGAGAACGGCAAGCAGATGTATCATCGCTTGAATCTTGCCGACAGCAATATCTTTGCGTCGCCCTATTTCTACTTGCGCCAGAACGATGTGGTGTATGTGGAGCCTAACCAGATTCGCATCGACAATTCCAAATATAACCAAAACAATGCTTACAAACTCACCGTGATTTCTACCGTTGTAAGTGCTGTCTCGGTAATTGCTTCGCTGGTAATTGCTTTGGCTGTGAAATAACCTAACTTTCCTATAATAATCTTAATCATGAGCAATAAGTCCTACGAGAACAATATATCCACTCCACAAGGCGAGAAAATCATCGATTTTGGGAGCATTTTCAACAAGTACAAACGCTTTTGGTGGCTTTTTGCGCTCTCGTTTATAGCCTGCATCAGTCTTGCCGTTGTATATCTGAAATACAAGCTGCCAGAGTATTTGGTGATTTCTACCATTCTTGTTGATCAAGAGGATGATGCCGGCAGTGCAGGCGCATCGCTGTTGAAGAGCCTTTCGATAGGTGGCGGCGGTGCCAGCGTTGATGACGAAGTGGTGGTGATGGGCTCGCAGAGCATCTGCAACAACATGGTTAAGGAACTGAAGCTTAATCGACTCTATGTGCAGCGCAATAGCCTTCTCGACAAGGATGACTTATACAAAAACTCCCCCATTGAAATTGATGCTCCCGATGAGGTCTTCGACACCTTGTCGATAGGTATGAGTTTCAAAGTCAGCATCAAAGGGGATGGCAAAGCCGATATCAAAGTGAAGAAGGGGATGTTCAAAACCCTTGCCACTGTCACCGACCGACCCTTGCCCACAACAGTCATGACCCCTTATGGCAGTTATGTGGTGAGACCCACCAACTATTATAAACAAGGCAAGGAGGTCGTTATCTATGCCAACGTGACTGGTAACTTGCTCAGGACAGAGCAGTTCATGAAAGACATGACGGTGAAGGTGCTCAACAAGAAGAGCAACGCTATTTATATGGATGTTGCTACCACCAACATAAAGCGTGGCAAGGACATGCTCAACACCATGATACGCCTCTACAATGAGCGCGGTCAGCAAGAGAAGGACGAGCAAGCCGTGAACACCGCTAATTTCATCAAAGAGCGCTTGGGACTCATCTACAATGAACTCACTAAGAGCGAGGCCGACATCGAGGCCTATAAGCGCGCTCACAACATGGTAGATGTGGAAAGTCAGACCAAGGCCAGCATTGCCCGTCAAGAGCAGGCCGAGAGCAAGATTGTGGCACTCGAAGCGCAATATCGCATAGTGGGACTTATCAACGAGTTTATCAGCGACCCACGAAACAAATACTCTTACATCCCATTTGAGGCCGACTCCACAGCAGCATCAGGATCGATAAAGGCGTTCAACCAGTTAGCAATGCGCCGTGCTGAGCTGGCACAGAGCGCTCATGGCGACAACGAAGCCCTTAAAGAGCTTGACCGCCAGCTCGACAATATGCGCGAGACGATTCACAAAGGAGTGAACAACACCCTCAGTGCTTTGAGAATACAACTTGACAAGGTGGCCCAGGTGAGCAACAAGTCGCAAGGCGAGATAGGGCAGGTCCCCACCGAAGAGCGAGAGATGCGCAGCCTCTACCGCGACCAGGGCATCCAAAACGCCCTCTACACCTTCTTGTTGCAAAAGCGTGAGGAGAACGCACTGGTGCTTGCCGCCACCACGCCTAAAGGCAAAATCGTTGACAATGCCTACGCGCAGAGCAAGCCCGTGGCACCCAATGTGCCGGTAGTACTCCTGGTGGCTCTGCTTGCCGCACTCATGATACCCATATTGCTGCTCTATCTCAAGAGTTTGTTCACTACTAAATTCTCTACTCAAGACGAGCTGCAAGAGCTGTCGAAGTCGCCAGTGCTGGGCGAGATATGCCACAACCGCCACAAGGAGTCGCTGGTAGTGAAGCCTGGCAAGACTTCATCGATAGTAGAGCTCTTCCGCCTGTTGCGCAACAATGTTCAGTTCCTCATGACCAAGAAAGACGACAAGGTGGTGCTCGTCACCTCATCAATCAGTGGCGAGGGCAAATCGTTTGTAAGCACCAACCTTGCCTCTTCGTTTGCGTTGCTGGGCAAGAAAGTGGTGCTCGTGGGTATGGACATTCGCAGCCCACAGCTCGCCAATATGCTGTCGATAAAAGACATGCCGGGTGTTACCAACTACTTGTCAACCCCCGACATGGAAATCAGCAAGATAGTGCAGCAAGTTCCCGACGTGGAGAATTTCAACGTCATAGTCGCCGGTCCCATCCCACCCAACCCCTCGGAGCTGCTGTTAGGAGAACGCACTACGCAGTTCTTTGAGGAACTCCGCAAGGATTATGACATCATCATCATCGACTCGGCGCCCATCGCTATGGTGAGCGACACGTTCTCGCTGGCGAAGTTTGGCGACGCCACGCTATTTGTCACTCGCGCTAACCACACCAAGCGCAACCTTATCAAGTACTTCAACGAGGTGGTGGCACGCAAGCAGTTCAACAATGCCGCCGTAGTGCTCAACGACAGCAACCCGCGCCTCTCGGCGGGCTACGGCTATGGCTACGGCAAGGAGAGGGAATTAAAGTACAAAGTAGAAAGTATAAAGTAGAAAGTACAAAGTATAAAGTATAATAAAGTAAAAAGCCGAAGGCGCAAACTCTAAACTTTAACCCCTAAACACTAAACTTTCAAGTGGAGCTTGAATTAACTAAATAATCATGAAGTTTGAGAAACGATTCCTGTTGCAGCGCCTCTTTTTCATTGGTTTCTGGCTCGCCACATGCACCGGCTTCGTGAGCGACCTGTTCTGGGATCCCGACACAATAAGTCCCTTGACAACAATCTCACAGTTGGCGGTTGATTTAATATTGCTATTTCTTGCCGCATGCTCAGTGCGCAAGAGGGTCGATTTCATTTTAATAGGCTCATTTATTGTTATAGCTGTCGTTAGTGGCTTCATTGTCAACGGCGACAGCCTTGTTGTGTGGCTTAATGGCTTGCGCTACTTCTTTCCCGTGATGTTCATACCGCCGGTTCTGCGCTATTTCTGGGAGACAGAGTATCGTCACGACCTCTTTGTCAAGTCGCTCGACAAGCAGCTTTATGTTTTCCTGTGGTTGCAGGTTCCTACTGTGCTGTTCCAGTTCTTTGTTCATGGTGCTGGCGACTATGTGGGAGGTACCATGGGTAAGGGGTACTCGGGTGTGCTTAGTTTCACTATCTATTTTGCCTCGTTCTATTTGTTGAGCAAGCGCATCAATCGCGACAACATATTGCAATCATTGTACAAAAACTGGATTTGCATCTTCCTTCTTTTCCCCACATTCCTAAATGAGACAAAAATTAGTTTTGGACTGATCATCGCCTATTTCATACTTCTCTTGCCTATAGACCGAAAGTACCTGATTCGTCTCACGTTCTTAACGCCACTTATTGTCATCCTTGTTGGTGTTGGAGCTTCTTTCTATTATTCATCTGTTTCGGGCGAAGGTACATTAGAAATGGACAAAGACTTTTTTGAGACATATCTTGATGCCGATTTAGACAACATTGAGGGCGCCGTTGATTATGCCGATAAAAACGAGAGCGAGATGTTTGACATTCCTCGATTTGCCAAAATCGCACTCATTCCAAAGGTTTTTGAAGAAAATCCTGGACACAATATGCTAGGATTCGGGTTGAGTATTTATAAACACGGAACAATAGTTGAAGCCACCGACTTTTATAATGAATATGACTGGTTAATTAAAGGCACCAGCCCGCAAATAATGAGTTCCGGCCTGCAGCTGGGAATAATAGGAACAATTTGGTATATAGATACTGCACACCAAAGTGCAAAATACTACCAATACATGGACGCTAACTTTGCTTTACCATGCGGGGAGTTTGTGAATTTGCGAAGTTCAAAATGACCGCAGATAAAACGTCAGTTCAACGTCTTTATTTATATGTCCTGTCATTTATACCCATTTTCATGAAAATGGCATAAATGACGCTGCAAAGATACATGTTTTTTTAATACGTTGAACATTTTTTTTATTTTTTTTGTTCTAAGTTCTTTTTTCCCTGCAAATCCTCTTTGATTGAGCGATATCTTTGTCAGGAAATAAAAAACAGAAAATGTTAAAGGTGTTGTTTTTTTGTGTATCTTTGTACACCTAAAAAATATGTTTATGAAAAAATGTAAAATAATTTTATTTATCATGGGAAGCATTGTTATGTTATCCGCGTGCGATACTCACAATAAGATTAAGGAGTATCCAAAGACAGGGCGCGACGAGACTGTTGTTGATGATTACTTTGGCACTAAGGTAGCCGACCCGTACCGCTGGCTTGAGAACGACACTTCGGCAGCCACGATAGCGTGGGTGGAGGCGCAACGTGCACTCACTGACGATTATCTGAGTCATATCCCGTTGAGGGACGTATTGAAGAAGAGACTGATGCAAATCGTTGATTATGAGAGATATGGTGTTCCGTCGAAACGTTTCGGGAAATATTTCTTCAGCAAAAACGACGGCTTGCAAAACCAGAGCGTCTATTACATTCAAGATGCTGACGGCGGCGAGCCTGAGGTGCTGCTCGACCCTAACAGACTATCGGACGACGGCACCGTTTCCCTTGGCGGAATGAGTCTCTCACACAACGGCAAGTATCTTGCCTACACTATTCAGCGCAGCGGCTCCGACTGGGTGGAGATTTATGTGATGGACATAGCGACGCGTGAGCTGCTTCCCGACCATATCGAATGGGCTAAATTTACAGGCGCATCATGGTACAAAGATGGATTTTTCTATGCAGCTTACGATAAGCCTGTTTCTGGCAAGGAATTTTCAAATGTCAATGAAAATCATAAGATTTATTATCATAAACTTGGCGAACCGCAGGAAAAAGATAAACTTTTTTATGAAAATCCTGACCAGCCTCGTTATTTCCATCAGGTGAGCATAGATGAGGATGAGCGTTATATATTCCTGTTTGAGAGCGGTCAGGGTGCGGGACACACTCTTTGGATTCGCGATATGAACGACCCGAACGGCAAATTCGTGCAGATTGCTTTCAATATGGATTTCAACTATTCGCCAATCGACATTATTGATGGTAAACTTTATGTCATGACGAACTATGATGCGCCGAAAGGTCAGATTTGCATTGTTGATGTGACAGATTTAAACAAAGCTTCTATTGAGAACTGGGAAGTCTTGATTCCTGAATCGTACGACGTTATAGTGTCGGTGCAGATGGGTGCAGGCAAAATGCTTGTCACGTATGACAAAGATGCCTCGAATCATACCTTTGTCTATGACTTGGACGGCACGATGAGGCACGAGATACAGTTCCCGACGTTCGGAGCCATCGGTATCAACAGTCGTTACGAGGAGC
>CALAVD010000441.1 GCA_937892085.1 uncultured Prevotellaceae bacterium | reverse complement strand
AGGTCTATGATTTTTCTTATCATTGACACTATCCACGGCATACCAAGCTTTTGAGCATATAACGCCACTCTATAATAGAATGGGATATAAGTGTTGGTCTTGATAATTGACTTGGGTATCTCTTCTATCAAGACCTTTAAATCGTCATCTTCGGGCTTGTAGATAAGCAATGACCCAGCAATTCCCACTTTAAACGCCTTTATGCCACTGTCAATAATCTCATCACTCTGATGGGTGTTGAAAAAGTCATCAACAAGTCGCA
The DNA here is from genome assembly GCA_937892085.1 of uncultured Prevotellaceae bacterium. Lineage (GTDB taxonomy): Bacteria > Bacteroidota > Bacteroidia > Bacteroidales > Muribaculaceae > Sodaliphilus. The sequence goes on along the minus strand of CALAVD010000441.1, from coordinate 2,719 downwards.
TCAAATTCTTAAGCATAGGCATCAATATGCGCTGATTAATGTCGGTGAGAGAGTTTTCCCTCTTTCGATAAAAATAAAGTGGCTCGTCTAAAAATGCAACCTTGCTGGCAAAATAAATAATTCTGAAGGTGATTGATTTGTCCTCTAAGAGCCTAAAGCTATCGTCGGGATAAAGATTGTTATCGACAATTATTGAGCGCTTTACAAGTTTGTTCCATAATGCGTTATGCGCAGTACCTATCAACAAACGTTTAATAAGCTCACTACGCCCCAACTCTACAAAAACAGGGTTCACCTTTATCTTATTCTCATAAACCCTGGTGAAATTACATATCACGACATCACTTTGTGTGTCGAGAGCTTTTGAAAGCATCTTCTCTATTAAGTCGAGGGCAATATAGTCATCACTATCAACATGAATAATATAGTCTCCTGTTGAATTCTTCATGCCCAATCGCCTACAATAAGCGACACCTTTATTCTCTTTATTCTCAAAAATCTTGCACTGGGCTTTGCGCGAAGGATATTGGTCAATCAATGATTTAAGTAGATTTACACTACCATCACTCGACACATCATCAACAAAGAGATACTCAATATTTGTGTAGGTCTGCATCATCAGCGACTTAACACATTGTTCCAGATAAGGCTCTGCATTATAGACAGGAACAACTATTGACACCTTTGTTTCGTGGGGTTGATTCGTCATGGGATAATTTAATAAGATGGACAGAAAAACAAATGATAAAGGAAGGGTTCAGATGTTTTCGTGGGAATATATACAGCCTTGCTCACTGCAATGAAAATATAACTGAAATTTATTGCTGCTACCACAAGGAACGCTATAATATTTTTTGTTCTATATAGGTAACATAGCAGGTAAGCTGTAATAATAAGGTTAAAAATCAAAAAATAATCTATGGGGCGCAAAATAAAGTGAGTAGTATTCATCAACAAGTTGCTCAAGCACATGCCAACGAATGACAAGATGAAATAGTAAGGCAATAAATTGTCATCTTTAAAATAAGACTTCAGCTGAGGATAAAACCAAACTAATGCTATATTACTCAACAATATTGAGATGCGAATAGGACCCCAACTGACCATACGCATCGTTCCTCCCACATTGGGGTCTTCAAGATTTCCATAATTGCTATAACCCGTCAGGTCAAGAAACCATCTACTGTTCATGAAATACTCTGTCCAGAACGGGAAAGAGCCAACAAGCACAAACGCGGCAAGCACTCCTAAAAGGAGCCATCGGTTGGGCGTCAAATCTTCTATCTTGAAGTAGCACAGCAGGAATACCGGCAAGAGCATCAGTGATGACTTGTGCAAGAAAGCGCAAATAACCACTATCACGGCATAGAGCAGGAACTTACGGTCACGTATTAGCGGTATCAAAGCAACAAACACACACACCACTACACTTTGACGAACTGAGTTCATCCAGGTCACGAAATAAGGACCTAACATAATACACAGTGCCACCCAGCACAGCAAGTGCTTGTGATTGCGCAAGCCATAATAGAGGAACCCTATCTGTAACAGCGCCCAAAAAGCAAAATAGAAAAAATAATGTATCTTACACCATGCAAAAAGACGAGAGATCCACTCAAAACCATATTCAAAGTTATTGCGGCTGAAATCTCCCGTTTCTTGAAGATGCTGATACTGCTCAAGGTACATAGCATGATCAAAGCCAGTGTGATACCGCGCACCGGCTACAACTGAAAACACAAGCAACGACGACAGTATCTCCCAACTATAGAACGGCAGTTTGACACCGCCTTTGAGAAGGGATTGCTGCTCACGCTTGTTGACATGCCACCCCAAGAAAAACAGAGTGGCTCCAGTCAAGCAATATACCAGAAGGCTCAGTAACATCTACAATTTAAAGATGCCACAAAAGTCTAAAATAACCTTATCATCTCGCCACCCAAGTTGCTTGAACTCATCATGAGCTGTCAAGAACACTACAATGTCGGCTTTCTCGTAAGCCTCACGATAGGGGGTGAGCTTAAACACGTTATGCTCCTTGATGTTAGGCTCTACCACAAGAAAATCAGCATTGTTCTTGCTCTGCATAACCTCGGTAGTTATGCGCTTTGATGGTGATTCACGCAAGTCGTCGATATTGGGCTTGAATGCCAAGCCCATCATTGCCACAATGGGCTTGCGACGATTCTTGAGCTCAAACTCAAGCATGGCGTTCTTCACTTTCTCGGCACACCACTGCGCCTTATAGTTATTGATCTCACGAGCCTGAGCTATGATACGAGCTTCTTTGGGGAAGGCAGCAGTAATAAAGTAAGGATCAACAGCTATGCAGTGACCTCCCACACCACAGCCAGGCTGCAAGATGTTCACACGAGGATGCTTGTTGGCCAGATTTATCAAGTCCCACACGTTAATGCCTGCTTGTTCGCATATCATCGACAACTCGTTGGCAAAAGCAATCTGAACATCGCGGCTGGAGTTCTCAGTGAGCTTGCACAACTCAGCAGTGCGAGCATTAGTGCGATGAAGCTGACCATTGACAAACTGAGAATAAAACTCAATAGCATGAGAAGTGGAATCTTCGTCTATGCCTCCTATAACGCGGTCGTTGTTCACCAACTCATAAATCACGTTGCCAGGAAGCACACGCTCTGGGCAATAGGCAATGTGGATGCAGCCTTTCAGCTCTGGTCGCTCAGTAAAAATCAACTCTGCCATC
>CALAVD010000440.1 GCA_937892085.1 uncultured Prevotellaceae bacterium | reverse complement strand
CAGGGGACTATCTCACACCCATTGATGAGGACATATACGACAAGGAACAGAACGCAGCGTTATATCAGGCGTTTTATTGCACACATGACGAGTATAACAGCATAAAGCAGCACCGGACCCACATAGACACTGACACGTTAATGATGAGGTTGGGGTATCTCGCAAAAATGGTCAACAAGAAAATAGGTGAAGTGAGTGAGCTATTGGGGAAACCTGATTATTCCCACATGAATAGCTTTAGCATGACAGTTGAGTTTTCGATGATGGAATTATACAATTTTTTGATAAAAGAAAGTGTTATATCAAATATTGATTACAAACAATTCGCCGATAGCATAGAACACGCACATATCAATGAGTTGTGGGAGAGTGCGTATGTTATAAAAAATAGGAAAAAAAATATGTTGCAGTGCGTTTTCAAAATGTTACAAGAATATTATCCGAGAGAATGGTTGGATAGATGTGCAGAAAATTTGTGTACAAATAAAAAACTTCTAAGCAATCCTACACGGAGCGGAAAAACAGATGAATTTGAGGGCAACTTGCGGCGAGTTTTGAAAGGGAAAAATACAAAATAATACATTTTCCCCAAGTCTGCTCCAATTGGACCAATTCCTAAACAATACTTAATCCATTGAAACATAATGTTTTAATGGATAATTTTTGGTTGATAAAAAACACCAAAAACAATGAAATCTTTTGGCGATAGTCACCGTACCTTTGCAACGTCAAAGCGATGTAAACCGCCATCGCAATGACCATGCGGCAACGCAATGCGCAAGCGGTTCAAAGCGCATGGAGAGCCGTTAATTATTAATTTTTGAGACATGCATGATTAATTTAATTACGTTGGCGAGAGAGTGCCCAGGTATACAGGTGACAATCACGTTAGGCGACCTGATAGAAGCTAACACGGCACTCATTGCCGCCACCAAACGAGAGTTAGAGCAGCTTATTACCGACCAGAACGCCGAGACCTACCCGACCCGCGATAAGGTGATGGAGATGTTGGACGTGAGCCAGTCAACGCTGTGGAGATGGGCAAAGGACGGCTATCTCGTTCCCCTGAATGTAGGGGGCAAACGTAGGTACAAGATGAGTGATGTTAAACGCATTTTAGAGGGCGTTAGCCAGAAAGGAGTGACAGCATGATAGAAGAACAAAGCCTGCACGGAGCAGGCACAGAGGAGCAGTGCAAAGGTAGTGATTTTCTTGACGATATGCAAAACTTTGGCGAGGAAATAACACCCACGGCGTGTAATGATATGGCGCATGAGATTGCACCCTTGCAACCGCAAATAGATACATCTATGATAGATAACCCAGAGCCAAATCAGAACGTTGGATTGTTTACGGTCAAACCAGTAAACCAATGGATAGATGAGGCAAGCAGCCGACAAATGCCGTGCAAGTTGTTTGGTCAGTTGTGGTTTGAACATGAGCTGTGTATTTTATTCTCTGATAGCAACTTGGGCAAATCCATTTTAGCGGTGCAAATAGCTGATGCCGTTAGTCGTGGCAATGGCGCATTGTCTGGTATGGCGATGGAGGCAGAACCGCAAATGGTTCTTTACGTTGATTTCGAATTGAGCGACAAACAATTAGAGATGCGTTATATTAGTGACGATGGCACAACACACTACGAGTTTTCGGAAAAAATGATACGTGTGGAAATTAATCCTGATGTCGTTGATTATCCTGATGTCGATTTTGAGGAATATATAAAAATATCATTGCAACAAGCGGTTGAGGAATGGGGAACAAAAGTTATAATCCTTGATAACATCACCTATCTGTGTTCCGAAACAGAGAAAGCCAAAGACGCATTGCCATTGATGAAATGGTTAAAGTCTTTTGCCCGCCAATATGACCTTTCAATTCTTGTGCTGGCACATACCCCAAAACGCAACATGGCAAATCCCATCACCAAGAATGATTTGCAAGGCAGCAAGATGTTGTATAACTTTTGCGATGGCTGTTTTGCTATTGGTGAAAGCACAAAAGACAAGCGATTAAGGTACATTAAAGAACTGAAGCAGCGCAATTTTTCGTTTGCTTACGATGCCGACAACGTGATTGTGTGCGAAATTGTCAAGCCTGACAATTTCCTGATGTTTCGCTTTGTGGAATATGGGTGCGAGAGTGAACATTTGCGACAACTCACAGACAATGACCGTAACAACATGGTGGAGCGTGTAAAAGAGTTGTCCGCAAGAGGTAAGTCGCAACGAGCAATCGCAGAAGAGTTGCGCGTTAGCGTGGGCACCGTCAATAATTACATGAAAAAGTAGAACAAACGTTCATGGTGTTCAGGCGTTCAGTGTGTGAGCGACTTGAACACCGTGAACATTACACATTATATGATATGAATTACAAATATCATTTAGCTTCTCCAGAGGAGCAGCGGAAGCACGGCGGCAAGTCCACTTGCCCACAATGCGGACAAAGGAGATTTGTGCCGTATCTTGATGCACACGGCAAAATAGTAGATGAGCGTTTATATGGACGTTGTGAGCGTGTTAACCACTGTGGTTATATTCTCTATCCTGATAGTGGCGATAGCGTTGCACAACTTAATTATAAACCCATCTACAAGCCGAAGCCAAAAGCGATATATCTCAACGCTGAGCTACGGGAAAAGTATTTCAAGCCCACATTAGCGGAATTTGAAACCAACCACCTTATTATATATTTACGGACTGTGTTTAACGACGCCACCGTTTGCAAGACGATAGAGGACTACTATATTGGCACCATCGACCACTTTAACGGCGGCGCAACAGTGTTCTGGCAAATAGACAGATACGGCAATATCCACCGGGGAAAGGTAATGCAATATGACCCCAACACCGGGAAACGTGCCAAAAAGTATAATGGCAATGGGCTTATTAACTCCATTCACAACATCTACAACTTAGGTAACTTGCCGCCGCAATGCTTATTCGGTGAACACTTGTTGAAGAGGCAAAATATGTTTGTTGGGCTTGTTGAAAGCGAAAAGACCGCCATTATTGCCAGTGGAGTGGTGAGCGACTGCATATTTCTGGCGTGTGGTGGTTGTGGCAATCTCACAAATGCGATGTGCGAGCCGTTGAGGGGGCGAAATGTGGTGTTGTTCCCAGACAACGGGAAACTTGCTGAATGGAGCGAGAAAGGCCAAGAAATGCGGCATTTGTTCAAAACTATCTCAATCGTTGACATTATGGAGAGAGAGGATATTTTGGAACGCTATCACCTCAAAGATGGCGATGATATTGCCGACATGATTACAGCACCCAATTTCAACATCAAGGACTTTATTATTGACTTGAAAGAGTTGTAAATTATTGGTCAATTTTTGACACGCAAAAAGGAAAATTTTATCTTTCTTTTTTTTCATAAAATTAGTAAATTTGCACAGCGTTTAAAAACAAAAAAAGGAATGGCAACAATAGTATTACATCACGAATTGAACGAGGCGACATATAATTGCCGAAAGGCGTTAAACAAGGCCCAAGAAGCCATAAACGAGCTTCATTTGCTTGCAGACTACCCAACCCCCACAAGCCTTGCAGAGGTGACTGCAAGCAATCTTGTGGCTTTTGTGGAGCAGAGGGTTAACGCCATCAAGAACACGCCACTTTACACCGCCGCCGAGCGTGAGCGGCTTATTTCCAACTGGCATGAATGGCGCATCAAGGCAATGCCACACGTGGTAGCGGTGGAGAAATTTTACAACGATTGGCAGGAGGTTTCCCCGGTGCTTGATACGGCGACAATTGCGATACTCACGAGCGACATAGCCGAGGCACTAACACCACGCTTCACAGTGGAGATACCATTACAAGCACATCGCCACAAAGAGTTGATTAGTGCCGTAGGCAAGGCAGTAGCCGAGCTTCGAGAATGGGAGCGTCACCAGGACGCCAAAAAGATACCACTACCTAAATTATTGAGCCTTACTGATGAGGAATTAATGCAGTTATGGGCTAATGGTAACATAAAGGTTGACCACACACACGATGATGCACGCCTTATTGTGTGGCGGCAAGCTAACAACGATGCGATATTATAACAAGATTTTACTAACCTTTAAAATATATAGAGATGATAGATTTTTCAAATTTAACCCCAGAACAACAAGCGTTCCTCAACGAAATATGGGAGAGCCACCAACAAGGGACTGAGCAGCACGATGAGAGCCTGAAAGACTGTAACGCTTACATTGAGCGCAGGCGCAAGCAAGAGGACAATCAGGCAAAAGCCGCCGAGGTTTTAAAGTCGAAGATGCTATGAACGCCCGGCGACTCAAGAAGAAGATTAATCCCGAGTGCAAGGACATCTCCATTCAGGTTAGCTATGGAACTAACGATGTGAGGGATACTTTGAAGCAGATGTACAGAAGCATCGCTAAGCCGTGTGGAGAGTCCTTTGCTTTGTCATTGCCCATCTCCGAGCCTGATTTGCTTGAATATTTCGAGAGTACTATTTTTCAGTATTACGAAAAAAAGACCGCAAAGGAGCTTGCACGATGGGCAGTCACGCAGGCAATACAAAAGGAATTTGTTATTACTGGCACCTCCGTAAACATGTTTTATCTTTCTCCAATACTCAAAAAGAGAGCAGGGCGACCGAAGCGAGATGCAGAAGAATGAGCGAAGAAACAAGCGAGAATAGAGTGTTTTAGTAACATCGTACAAACGTTTTGTCATTTTTATTTGGTTATTACTTATATCAGGTAAGTTATTTTCCATTTTCTTGGCGTTGTTCTTTAAGCAGGGCAACGCCTTTTTTATTTGCGAGAATTGTATTAACTTTGCATCAAATTGTTGCCACATGGCAATATTTAATGTTCGTGGGCATTGTCAAGCGTGATGTTTGGCAATGCTTTTTTGTGTTATGTGTGTTCACGATGTTCAACGTGTTCAAGGTGTTCAACGTGTTCAAGGTGTTCAAATGTTCAAGCGTTCAATGTGTTCATACATTCAAAGCTTGAACATTTGAACACCCATCAAAAATGGTAGAAAATGGCATTTGTCCAAAAGTCGCGAATACTGGTCCAAAACTCATATGGAAAAGGACAGCGCAGGACAAAAGGACAAAATCGGGACAAAAACAAACACACCAATCAGTGTTAATTTTATCTATCTTGTTGTTTATCAACGTTTTAAATAAAACTAACACCAATAATGTTGTGCGCCTGATAGGGACACAAATAATGAAAAATGTTGATTTTGGCATTTTTTGATATTCAGCCGTTTATGTAAGATAGTGCAAAGATAATCAATTATTTAGAACTACAAAAATATTTCATTCTTTTTCTTCAATTTTCATTACTTTTCAAATAAAAGGACAAAAACGGGACAAAAATGCAATTTTTGTCCCGCAGAATTTTGTCATGTGGATAATAGTGTGTACCTTTGCAAAGAACATTAAATATATACATCATGGCAACAATCTATCTAAGACTATCAGGCAAGAAAGACAAAACGACATCGCAGAGTGAAATCCTCATGCGCTTCAAGCACGGCGACATAGCGCAGAGGGCAAAAACCAACATATTTATATCAAGTGAGAATTGGAGTGATGAGAAACAAACCATTATCATGCCAGGGTGGCGTGTTCTCACTGATGAGAAAAAGCAGTTAATTGACGAACTGAAAGAAAAGAATAAACGCCTAAACGACATCAAAGACTATGTAACGGAGTCTTTTAGAAACGCCGACAAGCAATCAATAAAAGACAATACCAAATGGTTATATAACCTGATACACGATTACAATTTTCCACCAGCGCAGGAACAAGAAGAAGTTGAAGAACAGCCATCATTCTTTGATGTGTTCACTAATTATATAAATGATAGTAAATTCTCCCTGCAACGCAAACGGCACATGCAAGTAGTGTGGCGCACTCTCAAACGTTACTCATTATATAAAGGTGTCGAGTTGGATTTTGACACCATCACCGCCGACACGTTAAACACGATAGAGAAGTTCTACACTGACGAGTGTAAAATTAGTGAGAATAAAAGTTATTCTAAGATACTTGACGCAGTACCAGATAGCCGCAAGCCGCAGCCCAGAGGAAAGAACGCCATCAATAACTTTATGCGTCATTTGAGAGCGTTTATTTATTGGGCGATAAATAAAAAGTTGACCGCCAACAACCCTTTTAAGGAATACAAGATTGTCGAGTGTACTTATGGCACACCCATATATTTAACCATTGACGAGCGCAACAAGCTGTATCACGCCAATTTCAGCCGCCACCCACGCATTGCACGTCAACGAGATATATTTGTATTCCAATGCATGATTGGCTGCCGTGTGGGTGATTTGTGGGAAATGACTAAAGCCAATATTGTTGATGGTGCGATAGAGTACATTCCCAACAAGACCAAAGATGAAGATGCCAAAACGGTGCGTGTTACTCTCAATTCCATCGCCATCGAAATACTTGAAAGATACAAGGATTGTGAGGGCGACCAACTGTTGCCGTTCACCTCTCAACAACACTACAATAAAGACATTAAGACAATGTTTCGTGGCGCACGTCTTAACCGTGTTGTGACCGTGATTAATCCCACAACCAGAGAGGAAGAAAAACACCCATT
>CALAVD010000439.1 GCA_937892085.1 uncultured Prevotellaceae bacterium | reverse complement strand
TACGTTAAAAAAAGAGGGGGAATTGCATAGTGCATTTGTAACAGAAACTATTGCAAACAGGTTATTATCAGAGGGGCTTGCCGTGAGTTTTTCCGATAGCATTGGAAAGGGCTATACCCTTAAAATCACAGAAAGAGGTAAAAATTATACAATAAAAAACTTTATTAAAGCTACTATGGATTTAGTTAAAACAGGAACTAACGAAAACAATCGATGTTTTATTATCACTCCAATAGGGAATGCAAAAAGTGAAACAAGAGAGAAGGCTGATGCCATCATCAACACCATTATAAAGCCTATTTTAAATGAATTGGACATAGAACCTGTAGTTCCTCATGAAAGCAATGAGCCAGGTTCTATTACGAGCGAAATAATAAACGAAATTATTGACGACAAACTGGTAATAACCAATTTGACAGGACTTAACCCAAATGTAATGTATGAGCTTGCTATTAGACATTCTTTTGCAAAGCCAGTTGTATGTATCTACGAGAAAGGTACTATACTTCCTTTTGATATTAAAGAAGACAGAGCTATTGAATACGAGGATAGTATAGCAGGAGTTAGTGATTTAAAGGAAAGATTAAAAGGCATGATACTAACAGCCATTAAACAGAAGGCAATAAATAACCCTGTTACAAGAGCTAAAAAAAAACTTATTGATCACGGCTAAAGAAGAAATACAACAGATTACTGAAAAATACATGGATGAACATACCATGAACGCTGAAGACATTGAAGCCTTATGGACGAAGGAGATAAAAAACTAACAAAACAATAATCAGCACTGAAGATGATTGAGAAACCACATATCTTGATGGAGCTTTGCGACGCTATAGGTTTCTGTTGCGGCGGGTTGGCATCAATCTTTAAAGACGATTATCAGTTCCAGTGGAAAGACCGTGATAACGTTGTCTTTGAAAACTTCGGTTTTATTTTGGCTTTTCTTTGTGTCAAAAACAGCTTGAGTTATGATGAGGCAGGAGAATGCATTGCGTGCTTCATCGGCTTAAATGTTGGCAATGATAAAGAAAAGGCTGAATTTATAGCGAAATCTTTTCAGTTTTATTTGAAACACTTACAAGACGTGGAGAACGACCCTAAAAAGACGTTTTGGATTGCGTCAATAATAACTTACAATCTCGCCAAGCCTGGCATATGGGATGGATTTGACAAAGCGCTGCCACTTCACCAGAGTGCGATTACAATTATTGAGCAATGGTTGGCACTGCAAAGTTTTCTTTATGAGGAACTGCCAAAACAACTGATGCCTATTTTAGGGAAATTATAGACATGAACAATAATAACGGCATAAAGGCAGCCATTCTCGCAAAGGTCAATCACGACATGCGAGAACGTGACAAATCAGTACAGGCTATTTGGTATGCTATGGAGGGTAAGCTGCTCACCGAGCAGGACAGGCTGTACCGAATGGGTATTAATGTTGAGGTGGAAGATTTGATGAAAGACTTGATAGCTCTCATAAAGGAGTCAATAGAGAGCAAAACCGACAAATAACCGACAAATTCAATACAACAAATTTATATACACTAATAATCAAAGGCTTATGAGAAAAAGAAGTATTGCTGGAAAGCGTGTAACCGTCACAAGCGGTTCCCGAGTTCGAATCTCGGTCACTCCGCAACAGCAAAAAGAAATGCAGAGTTCTCATTTTCAGAACCCTGCATTATCTTTTACTTTGTGACAAAGAATTATTTTACCTTGTAAGACTTAACAATCGTCTCAACGACTTTGTCAAACTGTTCTTTCTTGTCGGCAGGATAAGTCACGTCAACCATGTATTTCTTGCCGTTCTTCTGGCACTCATAGTGAGCGCGTAGTCCGAAATCATCCTGGCTCTTTGAAACATAGGAGATGTCATCAATTTTCTTGATGTCGGCACCTTCACTAAATGCTTTGGCCATCTCTATGCTCTGGTCAATTGACTTCTCGGGAGTCATGTCACCGATGTAGTTCATCTCGCTGGCTGTCATGTCAATCATGCAACCGTCGGCAAGGAAGAGTTTGCCACCGCGGCTTTTCTCCATCTCGGCATCGTTGTTCTGTTGCTCGAAGCCCTCAGGGAGAACGACCGAGTAACCGAAGTCGCTGTTCTCATACTTTACACCCTCAATATTCTCCTCGCTGGCATCGGAACCTGATTTCTTGTCGCCGCTGCAGCTTGCGAACATGGCAACAGTGACAATTGTCAACAAAAATAATAATGACTTCTTCATAATAAAAATGTGTTTAGGATTAATAACAATGCAAAGATAAACCATTTTTTGGGAAAAATAAGCTACATTTGGCAAAAATTATTCTATTGTTGAGATCTAAGATGGCTTTTTCATCTATAAGACAATTCCCCAACGCTAATATGGTCAAACAACTAAAACGACATAAATCACAACTTAATTGATATTTTGGTTGCCAAAAAAGTGTTGACGGTGCATTAAGAAGAAAAAAGAAAAAATTGTTTGTAATTGTGGTTAATTGTTTGATAAAAAACACTAATTTTGCAGCCCAAAAAAATAATTGAAAGAACATAAATACTATCATGCTATGGACGCATCGAGCAAGAAAATTCTTAATGAAGTCAAGGATTATGTGATGATCTTCATCGGGTTGTGCTGTTACTGCTTTGGATATTCAGCATTTGTGCTGCCCGAGGAAGTGGTTACCGGCGGTGTCACCGGTCTTGCTTCTCTCTTCTACTTCGGGTTGAAATGGAATGTCGCAATCACCTACTATGCCATCAATGCCATCTTGTTAGCTATAGCTTTCAGGGCGGTAGGCAAGCAGTTTGTAATACGCACAGTAATCGGAGCAACTATCGCTACAATATTATTAGGTGTGATGACTCCTATTTTCACCAAGCCTATTGTTGAGCAGCAGACGTTTATGAACGTTATCATCGGTGCGGTGCTGTGTGGCGTGGGGCTCGGCATCGTGTTCACCCACAACGGCAGTTCGGCAGGCACCGACATCATCGCGGCGATGGTCAATAAGCACAGCAACATCTCCTTTGGACGCACACTGATATATATCGACCTGCTCATCATCGGCAGCAGCTGGTTCATCTTCCACACAGTAGATAAGATTGTGTATGGTCTCATCTTCATGTTCATCTGCTCCATCGCTGCCGACATGGTGATTGACAGCAGCCGGCAGAGCGTGCAGTTCATGATTTTCTCCAAGAAGTGGAAAGAGATTGCCAACGTCATCACCCGCGAGGCTCACCGTGGCTGCACAGTGCTAAACGGTACCGGCTGGTACACACAGACCGAGACCACCGTGCTGCTGGTGATGGCACGCAACTACGAGAGTATGCACATCTTTCGCATCATCAAAGCCATCGACCCCGACGCTTTCGTCTCGCAAGCTAAGATTAAAGGCGTCTATGGCGAGGGTTTCGACCATGTGAAGGTGAACCTGAAAAAGCAAGAAGCCGAACAGATAATTGTTGATTCAACCCTCGACAATCACCCCTCTGGAAAATAATTTGGCACATTTTTTGCAGTTACCACATAAAATAGTTGCTTATTTATTTGGTTTGAATGAAATAAAAACTGTAATTTTGCAGCTGTTTACATGACTAACTAATATTTTACTTAACTATTTTAAATTTTTCTATTATGGCATACGTAATTAGTGATGACTGTGTAGCATGCGGAACTTGCATGGATATGTGTCCAACCGGCGCAATCAGCGAGGGCGACATCTATGTAATCGATCCTGACACTTGCATCAGCTGTGGTTCTTGCGCTGAGGCTTGCCCCAACGAGGCAATCAGCGAGGGCTAATTTCCCTGTTACAACTTTATAAATAGACATTGCATCTTACTTTTGACGCAATGTCTATTTCTTTTTTTGTGCCACACAAAAACTTTTCATAACTTTGCAACCATGAAAGAAAAAACTCTCAAGAACGCCAACTTGTGGTTCTATCTCCTGTCGATGGGATGCATCATGGTGCAGCTGTTGTTCGTAAGCCACCAGTTCAACAAGTTTATGGACAACGAATGGCTTAGCCACACAACGCTTGGCGACAAAGCGATGCTTGTGCTTAACAGCTTTGCCGACGCTCTTTTCTTGCTCATCCCATTAGTGCTGCTGCCCCCCAAATGGCGCAAGTGGAGCTGGATTGTAATATGGCTTGTCACCCTGTGGTGCTTAGCGCAATTCCTATACATGCCCACTTATCGCGACCTAATGCCTCTGTCGTCGTTCTTTATGACAGAAAACATGGGCGGCACATTGATGACCAGCATTCTCGGTGCTATCAAGCCCCGCATCCTTGAGGTGCTGCTACCACCAGTGGTGCTTTATGCCATCTACCGGAAGTGGCTCAAAAAGCCTATTGAGAAGGTGCAGCAACCCTCAAAACAAAGACTCTTGCTTGCATTAGCAGCAATAGCAGGATTTATTGCGATAAAGATTGGCACTACCGCCATCCACCAGAACGACAACGACGAACCCACCACTTTTTCTCAGCAGTTCACCGACGACTATTGCGTGATGTGGACTCGCCAGGGCAACTATATGAACCTTAATGGTGCCGTTCCTTACGTCATATATGGCGCACTCACCTCTATCTTTGACACAAAATCTCTTAGCGATGAAGAGAAACAACAAGTGGAGCAATATCTTGACGTGCAGCCACATTACTACGACAACAAATTTGCCACTGCTCAGGGTAAGAACGTGATTCTGCTGGTAGTAGAATCGCTAAACTCATGGGCGGTGAATATGCAGATTGGTGGCACTGACGTTGCTCCAACTCTCAAAGCTCTGTGCAGCGACTCTACATGCCTTGTGTCGCTCACTATGAAGTCGCAGGTGAAGAACGGCCGCTCCAGCGACGGCATTTTCATGTATAACACCGGTCTGCTTCCGCTCAACACAAAGGTAGTTGCCAACAGCTACAGCAATGCCTCCTATCCCACTCTCTGCAAAGCGTTAGGCAACTACGACACATTCTACGCCTGCTGTGACGAGCCGTCGCTATGGAACGTCAAGAACATGGCTAAAACCTACGGTTACAGCAGTTTCTATTGCAAAGACGACATTCGAGAAGCAATAAAACAGAACAATTATCTGCTCGACAAGACATTGCTCGAAGAAGTGACACAAATCATTCCCGAGCGCAAGCAACCTTTCTTGGCACTCGTAGCCACGGCGGGAATGCATCATCCCTTCGACGAAGCCATGGAGCCTGCCACATGGGTCATGAACAGCGCTGAATATACTGAGGAGGTGCGTTGCTACCTGGAGCGCGTCAACGCCTTCGACACTGCGCTTGCCAACTTCATTACGCAGCTCAAGCGGCAAGGCATCTACGACAACACCATGATAGTGATTGTGAGCGACCACAACGAGATGGTTGACGACTCACCTCAAGGCCGCCCAGCAATTGACAAGGATGGCGACAACTGCGTGATGCTTATCATCAACTCCGGGCAAGCTGGGCGCATCGGTGGTCCAATAGGACAAATCGACATTTACCCCACTCTGCTCGACCTGCTCGGGCTCAACTCGCAATCATGGAAAGGGTTAGGCTGCAGCGTGCTGCGCGACGACATCACCTCAGTTGCCACCGCACCAATGATGTCGGCTGGAAGCAGCCCACTCATCAGCCGGCAGCAAGAGGCATGGCGCATCAGCGACCTGATAATAACCAGTCGCTGGTTCAATGCTAAATAATATAGCTTGTTACTGCTCTACCTCAACAATTTTACCTGAACGGGCGTACCACACAAAACCTTTCACATTGGTCTCGCCAAGCTCACCCATCAAGTGGAGATATTCTCGCACCTGTTCAGAGTGCTTGGCTATCGTCTTAGCAGTGTGGCTATAACCAAATTTATAATCCACAATGATCATCTCGCCGTTGCTGCGCTTAACGATGCGGTCGGGGCGACGGTGGTCAATGGTGCCTTTCGACGTCGGGAAACTGATGTTACGCTCGTTGTAGCAGATGTTGTCGTCATCAAACCACTGCATGAGCTGCTCACTCGCCTTGATGCTCTCCAAGAGCTCGCGTGCGCGCTGTGGTGTCCAATAGACATTCTCGCTGAGCAAGCCATGATTCATGGCATAGCTGAAAGCACGTTCAAAATCGCGCTCACTCTTAATCATGCCAAACAAAGCATGCATCTTCAATCCCTCGTCTTTGAGGGTGCCACTGGTATTGTGCATCGACACATGAACTGGCAGCACCTCCGATGCCACCCAGTAGTCTCTCACCGAGAGCACTTCGGGGTTATCATCTTCGTCGGCGCTGGCGTCCCTCACTTCTCCCACATGGAACGTGAAAGTATGAAGTTTGTTCTCATCAGCAGTAGAATCGTGAGTCTCAACATCGTTCACATAGCAAGTGTCAAGACACCTCTCGCTCATGCCCATCTTTTCCCCGCTGATAACCAACTGTGGCAAGTACTTGAGTAGTAAATGTGAGCTTTTACTCATTTTATTAACCTTAGGCTTTCCTGCGGGATTGTCATTCTTGCCGATGCAAGCAAACACGTGTAGCTCCTCCTTTGGGCGAGTGAGAGCAACATACAGCTTATTGACATTGTCAATCACACTCTTTTCGCACTCACTATCGTAAATGTCAACTAAAAATCCTGTTTTCTTCAACTTCGACATCTCTATAGGCACCAATGGAGGCACCAAGTCATGGCTGATATCCTTGATAGACTCGAGAATGTTGATATTATCTATTATCTTTTGCTTCTCAATCCATATAACCTCATCCATCTTATCAAGCTGCCAATTGGCGAATGGAACTATCACGCATTTAAACTCCAGGCCCTTAGACTTGTGGATTGTCATCACATTGACGGCATTGATGCTGCCACTTGACCCAAGAGTCAATTTATTACTTATCGAGTCCCAGTATTGCAAGAACTCGGCTATTGTGCCACCATTGTGCCGTCGCGAGAAAGCATGCACCACATCAACGAATGCCATCAGGTAGGAGTTCTCAAGTTCGGCAGTAATGCTCGAGAGGAGATATTTCGAGATAATCTTATCGACAACATTCACAAGATTCGACAGTTGTGCCGATTTGTCGGGCATCAATTCACGGGTGATGCTGTCATATTTTTTCAATCGCTCAACGTTATTGAGAGACTTATTGTCAGCATGGTCTTTCTCCAGACAATCGTGAAGGATTTCACCGGCATCATATTCTTTACCAGCATTCTGCACGCTGGTCATGAAATCGTGGAGAATTTTGTAGTAGCGCTGTTCATTTATTCGATTCTCAAGGAATTTTTTGAATTCCTCGGGCATGTCATCATTATCGTCATCGGGCAACTGATACTGTGTCACCTCCAAGAATCGCAGAGCGCTCAAAATGAGTTTTACCGACGGCGAATTCTCAAGCAGCAGTGCCTCACTTGAAATAACCTCGATGCGGCGATATTGAGAGTCGTCTTTAATCGATTCGTTATACCTCATAATCTCGGCGATAATCTCCTGACCATGGTCGTGGGTATTGACAAGGATGGCAATATCACCCATTCGGTAACCACGGCTGAGCATCGAGTTGATGAGTCCTGGCAATGTCTTATTTATTTTTTGGCGAGTTTGCGACTCGCTTCCATCATTAGGCACTAAATTCACCTCTACCCTTCCTGCCTTGTCGCTCTTATGAACTTTTTGAATGATATTATTATAAGTCTTAACGAGTAATGGCAGAGAATTGGACGACTGCAAATCGTTGACCATTGCGGTGAACAGCTCGTTATTGAATTCCACTATCGCCTTAAAGCTGCGGTAATTGGTTTTGAGAGGCGACGCAATGTTACGCCCAGCAAAATCATTAACTATCACATCACGCAACAAACTGGGGTCGCTATTACGGAAACGATATATCGACTGCTTCTCGTCACCAATGATGAGGTTGTCGTTACCACGGCCTATGCTTTCTGTGAGCAGTGGCAAGAAATTGCTGTACTGCTTCTTGCTCGTATCCTGGAATTCATCAATCATGTAGTTATTGAACTGTATGCCCACATGCTCATAGATAAAATCGGCACCACTTTGCAAAGCCTTGTCTATCAAGTCATTGGTGTCGGCAATAAGAATACTATTGCTGTCTTTGCGGTATTGCTCAAGCTTCTCGTTGATTTTTCCCAACAAGCCCAAGTGCCATATATTTTTTAATATGCTGTCATAGATAAGGAATTGGTCGTAGTGCTTCACAGTCTTTTGCACCATTTTCTGAAATGCCTCATCGTCACCAGTGCTAAGTTTTCCTCTATCTTTAGCATAAATCACTTTTGTCGAGAGGGCATCGGTCAATGAGGCATAATTCCTGAGCGTGGTTTCCTCAGTACCTGTGAACTCGGTGAAAGTACCATCAAAAAACTTGATAATCAATTTGGGCTTCAGCGATTCCACATCAAATTCACGACTGGAGAAGAAATCGTGATAGTTTTCTATTGACTCTTTAAAACCCTCGAGATGCCTTTTACGAGCTTCGGCAATCTTAAGCCTGAACTTCTCAACACTCGAAGAGCCCGCACCGCTGCCAATATCCTTAAGGTACTCTACTATCTCACCTTGCTTTTCACGGAAAAACTCCTTGTAGATGTTACCAGCAAATTTCTCGAGGCTGCCACTATTGCCAAAGAAATTCCAATCCTTATTGTTGCTGATGTTGTTGCTCACGTATTCCTTCACCCACCTGTTGATAGCTGAGTGGTTGTTGTCGCTGGCACCTAACTCCAGCAAGAAATCATGAACAGCAACGCTGGTAGCGTAATCTTGATCAATCTGCACCTCATAGTTGTAGTCGTGATCAAGTTCACGAGCAAAATTGCGTAGCACGCGCTGGAAAAACGAGTCGATAGTGCTCACATTGAAGTTGGCATAGTCAAAGAGGATTGAGCGCAATGCCTTACCTGCGGCATCGACAATGTCACTGAACTGACAATTCACGAACATAATTCTAAAGTCATCTTCATACTCACCCTTACCAATGCTGAGCTGGTAGAGCTGCTTGACGATGCGCCCCTTCATCTCATTGGTAGCCTTGTTGGTAAAAGTGATTGCAAGCAGATGACGATGGTAGTTGTGCGTCTTGCGAAGAGTGAACTGCTCATAATCTTTACCATCCACATTGACAGTAGTGCCTGTGGGAACACCTATCAAATTTGCTATATAGGTGCGAGCGAGGTTATAAGTCTTTCCCGACCCCGCTGATGCCTTGATAATCTTTATCAATCCTGAGCTCATATTGTGAGTTAATCGTTGCTAAATAATTCTTGCTTTAAATCCTCGTCCCTTTAAGTAATTGAGGACGGCATCTCGCTTATCGCCCTGAATAAGTATTTCACCGCCGCGTGCCGAGCCGCCCACGCCGCATTTGTTTTTCAG
>CALAVD010000438.1 GCA_937892085.1 uncultured Prevotellaceae bacterium | reverse complement strand
AGTTCAGACGTGTGCTCTTCCGATCTCTTTGTGCCCAAGGTGCAACAAGAGAGAGGTCAGGAGCAAAGGTGAAAACACAGCGTTTTGAGGTTAGTGACTCAATACGCTTGCTCGAGAAAGAGGATCCTAATGCCGTGGGCTATAAACTAAAAAAAGCGGTAGTTGCCGACTGGCCTGTGAGCGTCAACGCTAAGTCCTCGAGTGCTTTGAACGAGTTGCTGCTCGACTCGGTGTTTTATGCCTACATGAACCGTGACATTGTTCCTTACTCATCAAGTGATGTGAATGTGTTGCGCGACTTCATTAGCGACTGGGTCTATCGTTCGCTTAGAGAAAATCCCATGGCCCAGGAATATAATATTAAGGAGCCAGGCAGTGTGGCTGATGTCAATGCGGAAGAGGAACCAATGAGTTGCTGGTATGAGTTTACTGAAATCAAATTCAGCCATGCAGTGGGCAACTTGGTGTTCTTTATGGAATACAACGACTGCTACTATGGCGGCGCTCATAACATGTTCTTTACTACCTATCACGCCTTTGATGCGTCACTAAATCGACACATAACTCTCAAGGACATCGTCACGAGCCCCACGAAGCTGCTGAGAATGCTACCAGCCTATGACAAGCGCGACAAGGACAACAAATGGTGGGAGGATATCACCACCGGCAATATAGAGAATTTCTATGTTAAGAATGGCAAGTTGGTGTTTGTTTTCTCTCCCTACGCCATAGGTCCCTTCTGCGACGGCGAGATAGAAGTGCCCGTGCCTTTGAGCGTGTTAAGAACTAAGAAGATGCTCACCACCTACGGCAAGAGTCTAAAGTGAACCACGCTTTGTAGAGAGTGAAGAAGGTTTACATTTTTAATCCTCAGAACGATTTGGCTTTGGCTACCGGTGGCGTCAATTTTGTGGCGCCACCCTTTGCTATGCGCATGGCGCATGACCTCGCGGTGTTGCCTGCCTTTATGGCAGAGCCTGGTTCGATGCTGATTACCGATAGCGATGTCGATGCCGAGTGGCTGGAACTGCTGCATTCCTCCTTTGGCGTTGATGTTCATGCTATTAAGCGCGCTGAGCTCCGCAACATCACCGACTTCCAGATAATGCCGTGGGGGTGGAGTCTTGACCTGAGGCGACGTCTCATCAAGTGGGGCGCGTCGAGCCATTGTCTCCCCACACCCGATGCTGTGAATCACCTGCGCGGGCTCTCGCATCGACGAGTGTCGGTACTCATTCACTTGCGGCTTAGGGAACTGTTGGGAAAGCAGCTTTGTCCAGTACCTGTGGAGCTGGCTGTTGCCCATGACGTGCTCGACTTTGTGCGACACCACCGCAACTGTTTCGTCAAGACCCCTTGGTCGAGTAGCGGTAGAGGTATTTATCACACTATCAATGGTGTGGCACCCGAATTTGAGCAGTGGTGCCGTGGTGCCCTCAAGCGTCAAGGGTCGTTGCTCTGCGAGCAGGCGTTGGATAAGACGATGGATCTGGCCGTGGAGTTCTGCTGTGAGAATGGCAAAGCTGCTATTAGGGGCTTTTCAGTGTTTGAAACCGACAGCCATAGCCAGTACCGGCATGGCATTGTGGCGCAAGGAACCACATTGAAAGACAGGATTATAGCATTATATCCCGATTTTGATGGGGTTCTTGCAGCATTGACTCAGGTGCTCGATGAGATGGTGGCACCGCATTATGACGGCTGGCTGGGAGTGGATATGCTCTTGTTCAATGCAGAATCTTCGGGAAAAATCAGCATTAATCCTTGTGTGGAGATGAACTTGCGACCCACTATGGGGGCGATAACCAGTGTGATAGGTGATAACATGCTCGCACCTGGAGACACGGCGATTTTCCGAATAGAGCAGCGCTCCAGCAGCGGTGCCGCTTGGCCACATAGTGATGAAGGCATAATAGAGGATGGGAGACTCGTTGCAGGCGCATTGCCTCTCACGCCACCCATCAGCTCCGCGCTCTATCGTGCCGTTCTTGAAGTACAAAAATAAAATCACCACAGATAGTGCGGTGATTTTACTTTAGGTGGGTTCTATAAATTAACTTGAGGTGTTTTTGATTTATTT
>CALAVD010000437.1 GCA_937892085.1 uncultured Prevotellaceae bacterium | reverse complement strand
TGATAACTGAAAAGTTTTTTGTACCTTTGCACGATTTTTCAGAAATAGCTATTTTTTTAATAATATATTTAGATGTTAACACCTACTAAGAAAACCATCGCACTGGGTGACGGACGTGAGATCACCCTCGAAACAGGAAAGCTTGCCAAGCAGGCCGATGGAGCAGTTGAATTGCGCTTCAACAACACCATGTTGTTAGCGACCGTTGTCTCGGCGAAAGACGCCGAGGAGGGTGCCGACTTTATGCCCCTCACAGTGGAATACAAGGAGAAATATAGCTCCTTTGGACGTTTCCCTGGCGGCTTCACCAAGCGTGAAGGCCGAGCCAGCGATTACGAAATCTTGACGGCACGCCTTGTGGACCGCGTGCTCCGGCCTTTGTTCCCCTCGAACTATCATGCCAACACTATCGTCCACATCTTGATGTTCTCGGCCGACGGTGCCGACTGTCCCGACGCTCTGGCGGGTCTCGCCGCCAGTGCTGCTATCGCCGTGAGCGACGTGCCCTTCGAGGAGCCCATCAGTGAGGTTCGCGTGGCACGCATCGACGGCAACTTCGTTATCAACCCCACCTTCGAACAACTCGAAAACGCTGACATGGAATTGATGGTAGGTGCTACTTACGACAATATTATGATGGTGGAGGGTGAGATGGACGAGGTTCAGGAAGAAGACCTGATTGCAGCTCTCAAGTTTGCCCACGACGCTATCAAGCCCATGTGCTTGATACAGAAGGAACTTGCCGCTGAGCTTGGCGTCACCAAGCGTGAATATTGCCACGAGGTTGACGACGAGGAAATCAAGGAGCGCGTGCGCAAAGAGTGCTACCAGCCATGCTACGACATCGCCAAGGCTGGCTGTGCCGACAAGCAGTGGCGCAACGACAGCTTCGACAAGATTGAGGAAGACTTTATCGAGACTATCCCCGAGGAGGAGCGCGAGGAGAAGACTCCCATGATTAAGCGCTACTTCCACGACGTGCAGCGCGATGCCGTGCGCCGCGTGATTCTCGACGAGGGCATCCGTCTCGATGGCCGCAAGACCACCGACATCCGCCCCATCTGGTGCGAGACCGACTACGTTCCCGGCCCTCACGGAAGCGCCGTGTTCACCCGTGGCGAGACCCAGTCGCTGGCAACAGTGACCTTAGGCACCAAGCTCGATGAGAAGCTCATCGACGACGTGCTCACCCGCCGCAACGAGCGCTTCTTGCTCCACTACAACTTCCCCGCCTTCTCTACCGGCGAGGCACGCGCCCCACGTGGCGTGAGCCGCCGCGAGGTGGGTCATGGCAACTTGGCACACCGCGCCCTCAAGCGCATGTTCCCCGACGATTTCCCCTACACTTGCCGCATCGTGAGCGACATCCTCGAGAGCAACGGCTCGTCGTCGATGGCTACAGTGTGCGGTGGCACCTTAGCTCTGCTCGATGCCGGTGTTAAGATGAAACGTCCTGTGGCAGGTATCGCTATGGGTCTTATTACCGACGAGGGCAACGTGAAGCACGCCGTGCTGAGCGACATCCTCGGCGACGAGGATCACCTGGGCGACATGGACTTCA
>CALAVD010000436.1 GCA_937892085.1 uncultured Prevotellaceae bacterium | reverse complement strand
CCGATCTGGGTAGCATTGTTGAGATGGTGAGACATGGCGAAGCTAACAGCGACTATACCCACATCAACTCTCGTGGCGGTAACCGCATCGCCCGCTACCTCTACGACGCGCTGATGCTGGGATATGAAAACAGGTAACTAGGCGCTTTGCGCCGTGAAAGGTGAAAGGAGGAACGAGGAACAGCCACCTTCTACTTTCCACTTAACTAAAGTAAAATGCAGGATATTTGGCAGAACATATTGACTTATTTGAAGGTGCAGTTCGGCACTCTCGACCTGGGGAAGCTCTTTAACGAGCTTGCCTATGACCCCGACTCGCCTCTCATCTTCTCAAGCGGCATGTTTATGTGCATGTTTGCCATCTTCATCGTCATTTATACCTTGTTGCGCCACAAGTCGCTGGCACGCACCATTTTTGTGGTGGCGTTCAGCTACTATTTCTATTACAAGAGCAGTGGCATCTACTTCTTCCTGCTGGCGATAGTAACCTGCTCCGACTATATCATAGGCGACTTGCTCCACAACACGCGCCGGCGATGGGTGCGCAAACTGCTAGTGCTGCTGAGCCTGATGATAGACCTGGGGATGCTGGGGTATTTCAAATACACTAACTTCTTTGGCGAGCTGTGGGCAAACTTCAACGGTGTGAAATGGGATACTCTGGACATATTCCTGCCAGTGGGCATCTCGTTCTTCACCTTCCAGTCGCTGAGTTATATCATTGATATTTACCGCCGCAAGATAGAGCCTGTCGATAATCTACTTGATTATGCTTTCTTCGTGTCGTTCTTCCCGCAGTTGGTGGCTGGTCCCATTGTCAGGGCGAGCGACTTCATTCCGCAGATGTATAAGCCTGTTGTTGTCACCCGTCAGATGCTAGGCACGGGATTCTGGTTTATACTCATAGGTCTCTTCAAGAAGGCGATTATCAGCGACTATATCGCCGTGAATTTCGTGCAGCGCGTGTTTGAGAACCCCATCCAGTTCAGCGGCATCGAGAACCTGCTGGGCGCCTACGGCTACGGAATGCAGATATATTGCGACTTCTCGGGTTACAGTGATATGGCGATAGGTCTGGCGCTACTCATGGGATTCCATTTCAATATCAAGATCGG
>CALAVD010000435.1 GCA_937892085.1 uncultured Prevotellaceae bacterium | reverse complement strand
ACCTCTCGATAGAATAATACTGAGGATAGAACTCCTTTATAAATGGCGCTATGCTGTAGAAGCTCATAAGTTATTAATGTCAATTTTGACTTGAGAACCTTCAATCAACTGCTTCTTTTGGTCGAGCTGCACTTCATCAACGCCGACTATCTTCACCTTACTTTCATCGAGAATTGCCCTGTTGGTGCCAAGTGACGGATTCTTCCAATTATAGGGCCACGCAATAAAGTCCACGCCTATGCTCAAGAGAAAAGCCGCCGCTTTTTTCTCACCCTCCAAATCGATTTTGCCGTTGAGTTTCTTGGCGAGGAATTTGCGGAAATCCTTGCCGCCGAGAGTCATCTTCTCAGGGATGGCCTCACCAATCTTCTTTGCGGCCTTTTGAATTATAATAGGGTTGACAGGTTGCTTGAAAGCGATAAAGTTATCGTCTTTCATGTCGGGGACCTCTACGGTATAAACATAATGGTGATCTGCCGCAGGAATGGCATAATGCGCCGCAGAGCGGTAATGCGAAGTGACATACACACCATATCCAAATTTCACCTTACCAGCCCCCTCAAGAGCCCGCGCCAAATCAAATTTCTTAAAAAGCACCGAAGTGCCATGGTAAAACGTTTCCATAATATCATGATTTAGAATTAGCTGAAAAACTGTCGGCACAGTGTATTAGATTGACAAGAATTGAACGGACTCATGCCACAAAGAAATTGTGACCATAGATTTTGGGAGCGTTTTTTGCCCAGCCGCCCATATGCCAGTGAATGGCTTTTATCTCCTCGTCGGTAAGCTCAAGTCCCCAAGCGGTGAGCAGGTCAACCGATTTGGTGCCGTGCATCTTCTTTTTGTTTTCATAATACACTTGTGTGTGATGCGCTTTTCCATGCTTCATTTCATATTCATCCATCTTACACACATCGTGGAGAAGGCTGCACAACGTGACGCTGTCTTCGTCAAAAGGCAACTCTATGCCTTCGGTTTTCAGCTCATTGTATAGTTCAAAGGCTTTTTGGTAAACCTGAAAGGAATGTCTTGCCAGCCCGCCCACAAATGCCATCGCCTCATGCGTTGGGGCATACAACTGGGTGATTATAAAGGCCATAGTGCGCAGAATCTCTTTCAACTCGCCATCGGGAGCGGTGATGACACGAACTCCCCCACTCTTTTTGGGAATGTGAAACTGCCGGTACGCGCCACGCCTTGCCGCCACGCTGAGATAATACCTGAATTGATTTGCCGATATTGGAGAGTCCATCGACAACCCCGACACATACGGTCCTATTTTGCTGATACTCTCGCATAGGTCTTCAAGCGTGTCGATGCAGATGTCGCTTCGCAAATATTCCTGTAGTTCTTCGGTCATAATTGATGGCAATAAGCAATAATGAATATCCCGCCAACTATCAGTGCCACTTCACAAAATGGATTCAAGTTTGTGTGTGTGAGCGCGAATCCTTTGCAAAAGGCAAAGTGGAAGCCGAAGGCTGGAAGATCGGAAGAGCGTCG
>CALAVD010000434.1 GCA_937892085.1 uncultured Prevotellaceae bacterium | reverse complement strand
CATTGGCCGCAGTGGTGTCGTAACCGTGTATGAGCTTGGTCTTGCGGCACACCTTTGAGGACATTGACAGCTCCTATATCTTAGAGGAGCAGCTGAAGTTACCTTATTTCTCAATTTTGACACACCCTCTTTTTTGTCAAGGCGTTCTTGTTATGGTTATACAGAGCCTCAAAGTCAAGTGAATCATTTATATGCAACATTTATGCATTTTTATCAAGCAGAGATGATATGTTCCATTATCACTTTTTTCTATTCTGTGAAAGAATTGAATTTCTGATAGAATTAAAAGTATAATTGCTCAAATGCTATCTATTATATTTTAAATAAGTCAATATACCAACAAAACAAAAGAAATAAAGAACATTTAACACGAATTAACAAAATGGGGGGGGTAATTTGTGAATTTATGTGTATTTTTGCGTCAAACTATAACTTTTCTATTTCAATAAAGCTTATTGGAACAGCTTTCCCTTTAGTTAAGAAGCACATTAGTTTTAAATACCTATTGAGTTTTTTACATATTATTTCATTATTAACTTTAAAACATTACTTTATGAGAAGATTAACTTTACTCTTAGTTCTGGTAGCTGTAGCTACTGTAGCTTCAGCTACAGGACATTTTAAGGCCAATATGCGCCAAATGTCTCGTAACCAAATCAACAAGGAGAACGTCATGAGCAAGCAAAATGCTGTAAAAGCCAAGAATGATGTGATGACATCAAAGGCTGCTCGTGTCATCTCAACTCAACCACAGGGCACAGCCTACGATTACCAAATCACAGGTCGTGCAGATTATGCTTTCTATGAATATAGCTTCTTGAATGTTGAAGACATGAATGGTTCGGTGCGTGTTGTTTTTGCTGATGATGGTACCGTCTATCTAAGAAATCTGCTCTATCAGTCAGGGTACAACTTCGGAGAGAACTGGGTACAGGGAACCATCGAGGGCAATGTACTGTCAATACCTCTGGGTCAGTCCATCTACAGGGACGATGAGTATGATTATGACATCGTGCTCGCGTTTGGTGAGGTAGTCGCTGACGAAGAGAATGACTTCGCTTTTGTTCCCGACGAATCGGTTACCGAGGTGAAATATCTCATTGCCGAAGATGGAAGCATGACAATGCAGGGTGGTGTGCTGCCCACAAGCACACAACTATGGGAGCAAGAGGCATATATGGGAACAGGCTTGGCAGCAGTATATTCAGATGATGGCAGCTGGGGCGGTTTCTGCAACTTCTCTCAGGTGCTCTCTAATCCCACTGAGGTAGTAAATGTTCCAACTGTTATTACCGAACAGCCTGAAGGCGAGTTTAGCACTTACATTCGCAGTGGAGCTTGTGTTTACAATGCTTATCCGGGCTATGGCAAACCTGGCGTGTGCAACCAAACAGGCAAGATGTTTGTAGTAACAAACGCTGAGACAGGCAAGGCTTATATCCAAAGAGCATCCTACTGGCACAACTTCGCCAGTGCATGGATTGAGGGAGACTATGACGCATCAACTGGCCTAATCACGATACCAGTGGGACAATATGTTTACTATAATGCTAATTATAACTATGGCATCCAGATGATGTGGGGAAGCACCTCGACCTATCAAGATGTTGACCCCAATACCGGCGAACCAGTTTATTACTTGAACACCGAGATTGACGAGGACGTTACCGAGATTCAGTTCAAGATTGATGGCGATCATATCTACTTGCTGGGCAGCGAGGGTGACATGGATGCTGAATATCCCTACAATATGGAGGCGACCGGAGTGTACTGGCACTTTACTGATGACTTGCACATGACAGCTCTTGAGTTTAACACCAGTGGTGAATATTTCAATCTTGTTCCAGCTGTTCCAGCCGATCCTACAGATGTGGTATGGTTTGACGGTGGTGACGAGAGTGGTTACAGCCACATCGAGTTTATCCCACCAATGACCGACATTGATGGCAATCCACTTGACCCTGAGAGCTTAAGTTTCAGCTTCTACACCGATGATGACCAGCTTTTCACTTTCGAAGCTTCAACTTACTATTATGATCTGCGTTGGGACATGACCGAGATTCCTTTTAGTGTGTTCGCAGAAGGAACCGACTTCTTTGGTGGCTACGAGGTTACCACCTATGGCGCTCAATTCTATCGCACCAATGCCGAGGGTTATGACCCCTTCTTCACACACCGCATTGGAGTTCAGGCCATCTACACTGTTGATGTTCCTGATTCACAGAGCAGTGTTCCGCAAAAGTCGGCAGTTGTAAACAAGTCTAACATTGTTTATTATGAGTTGCCTCCTACAGCCATCGATAATGTGAATATTCAACTTGAAAATAATGGACCAATATACAATGTAATGGGACAAAAGATGAACACTTCCAGCCTGCCTGCTGGTATCTATATCCAGGATGGGCACAAGTTCATCGTCAAGTAAAGTTTTCTCAAATCAGCACCTCGAAATAAGTTTGTTGAGAGGGGTCGGAAGAACTATTCGCAACCATTGGCTGCAAATCAAATTCACCACCGGCCCCTCTTAATTATAAGAAATTGGTAACATGTGATATTTAAATACAATTATTTGTGAAGAAATTTCTATTTTCATTAGTTGTTGCATTTGCAACATTACAGTTGTCGGCCGCGCCTGTAGATTTGGTTTCAGCAAAGTCAAAGGCTCAGCAATGTGTGGCATCAACAATGGAGCTTCATGGCATGAAAAATAAATTCTCGTCGTTGGAACCGTCGTTGGTGCTCACACAAAAGGGTACTAACAATCCTGATTGTGTGGTATATTATATTTTCAACACCGCCCAGAGCTTCATTATAGTTGCTGGAGATGACCGTGCTGAGGCAATTCTTGCAATAGGCGACCGGCCTCTTGATGTGGATTGTATACCCGAGAATATGAAAGCTTTGCTTGACACCTATGGCGAGCAGATTGACAAACTCTTGTCAAACCCCGACATTAAAGTAAAAAAAACATTTAACGCAAATGTTAGGCTACATGCCATATCGGTGGAGCCTCTATTGACAGCCATGTGGGATCAGCATGAGCCATATTTTGACCAATGTGTTTTCAATGACTATCAGTGCTTGACAGGTTGCCCAGCCACCTCGGCATCGATGGTATATTATTATTGGAAATATCCTGTTGACGCCACGCCCGATGTTCCGGGTTATAGCTTTAATTTGAATTATTCGGTCTGGGAATCAGTAACAGTGGATGTGCCGTCACTACCCTCGGTCACTTTTGACTGGGAGAACATGCTCGACAGTTATTTAGATGGCTATAGCAGCGAACAAGGCAATGCTGTGGCGACGTTGATGCGCTATATTGGTCAGGCAGAGTGCATGAACTACGGCACTCCAGAGATGGGTAGCGGATTGCCTGCCGATAGTGCAGCGCTTAATATAGCTGAAGCGTTTATTTTCTATGGATATGACAAGAATACGGTGCGAACTGTTAAGAAAACAAGCAGTTTAAATAATGGACAAACGTTATACAGCGATGAAGAATGGGCCACAATGATTCAGGATGAGCTCATAGAACAGCGTCCCATTGTCTTCACTGCCGATTCCTTCATTGGTGGTCATGCTTTCAACGTGGACGGATATGATGGTGCCAATAATCTATATCACGTCAACTACGGGTGGAGTGGCAATGGAAACGGCTACTTCGCACTCAATGCATTCAGCGATGGCTCAGCCTTGTACAATAATTATCAGCAGATGGTTATCGGAATCCAGCCCACTTATGACGGGCCGGCAGTTCAAGTTTCAACCAATAAACTTAACTTTGAATGTTTTACAGGCGAGACAACCTCACAGTCATTCATGGTTAGTGGTCGTGACTTGACAGGAGATGTGACAGTGACAATAGAAGATGAAAATGGCGTGTTCTCATCTGATGTGGCATCGGTGAGTCTTATCGACACACAGCAAGAAGGAGGCAAGGAGGTTGTGGTGACTTTTGCTCCACAACTCATGGGAGACTACGCAACAACTGTTACCTTGACGAGTGCAAATGCAAAGAAAGCAGTGATTCGACTTTATGCAAAGGCAACCTTGCGCAAAGAGACACCTATTACACAAGAAGCCACCGAGATTCACACGACATCATTCTGTGCTAACTGGAGCGATGAGACA
>CALAVD010000433.1 GCA_937892085.1 uncultured Prevotellaceae bacterium | reverse complement strand
GTGAACAATACTGGTCTGGCTGTATTCCTCGACTTCTCTGAGTCAATCCAGCGTCTGGGCATCGACGTGATTCGTCAGCGTTATGGCAACCTCTTCGACATGTATGAGGAGATTACCGACGTTAATCCCGGCGAACTTGCTAACGAAATCGACGGCGTGAGGTACTACAACCCCATGATGATTTATCCCGCTATCCACTACACTATGGGTGGAATATGGGTAGATTATGAGTTGCAGACCTCTATCAAGGGTCTCTTCGCCATTGGCGAGTGCAACTTCAGCGACCACGGCGCTAACCGCCTCGGCGCTTCGGCGCTCATGCAGGGTCTCGCCGACGGTTACTTTGTGCTGCCTTACACTATCCAGAACTACCTCAGCGACCAAATCACCGTGCCGCGCTTCAGCACCGACCTCCCAGAGTTTGACGAGGCCGAGAAGCGTGTGCAGGCCAACCTCGACCAGCTGATGTCTATCCAGGGCAACCGCTCGGTTGACAGCATCCACAAGGAGTTAGGAAACATCATGTGGGACTATGTGGGCATGGGTCGCACTAAGGAGAGCCTTGAGACTGCCCTCGAGAAGATTAAAGCGCTGCGCAAGGAGTTTGAGACCAACCTCTACGTGCCAGGCACTCAAGACGGCATGAACATCGAGCTCGACAAGGCGTTCCGCCTGCGTGACTTCATCACTATGGGTGAGCTCATCGCCTACGACGCCCTCAACCGCGAGGAGTCGTGTGGTGGACACTTCCGCGAGGAGCACCAGACCGAGGAAGGCGAAGCCAAGCGCGACGACGAGAACTTCTTCTACGTGGCTTGCTGGAAGTACAACGACGACGACGAGAAAGCCCCGTCACTCCTCAAAGAGCCACTCCACTACGAGGCAATAAAAGTACAGACAAGAAATTACAAGAACTAGTTTAATTTAGAGAACAAGAAAACAAGAGAACAAGAAAACGAGAGAAAACTCCATTTCATTTAGTTCAGTATGGCTGATTACCCAACACATAAGGATCTTCAAGTTTGGAGAAAGAGCATTAGTTTTGTAAAAGAAATTTATCTTATCACAAGGTCTTTTCCAAAAGAAGAATTGTTTGGATTAACATCTCAACTTCGTAGAGCTGCTGTTTCTATTCCCTCTAATATAGCCGAGGGAAATGGACGAGGCTCCAAGAAAGATATGATACGTTTTTTGCACATTGCTATTGGGTCGGCCGCCGAAATTGAAACACAACTAATTATTTGTCATGAAATTGGCTTGCTGAGAGGAAATGATTTTGACAAACTTATTAGTCGTGATCATGAAATAATAAGAATGGCAACAGCTCTCGCTAATAACAAGAAAAAAGAACTTGAAAAAAGCGAGGCGGAAACTGAATAGGAGGAGGTTCCTCATGTTTCTTGTCTTCTTGTCTTCTTGTCTTCTCGTCCACTAAAGATATGGAAAATTCTATAAACATCAAACTAAAAATCTGGCGGCAGGCTTCTCCTAAGGCTACTGGTGAATTTGTGACCTATGAACTTCAGGATATTCCTACCGACACTTCGTTCCTTGAGACGCTCGACATCCTCAATGAGCAATTAGTGGAGAAGGGCGAAGAGCCCGTCGCTTTCGACCACGACTGTCGTGAGGGAATTTGCGGCATGTGCTCGCTCTACATCAACGGACATCCCCACGGACCAGCTACAGGAGCTACCACCTGCCAGCTCTATATGCGCCGCTTCCGCGACGGCGAGACAATCACTGTGGAGCCTTGGCGCTCGGCAGCGTTCCCCGTTATCAAAGACCTGATGGTGAACCGTAACGCCTTCGACCAAATTCAGCAGGCGGGTGGCTATGTGAGCTTCAACACCGGCGGCGCGCAAGACGCCAATGCCATCCCCATCAGCAAGGTGGCTGCCGACGAGGCTATGGACAGTGCCAGCTGCATTGGCTGTGGCGCTTGCGTGGCAGCCTGCAAGAACGGCTCGGCAATGCTCTTCGTGGCAGCTAAGGTGAGCCAGTTTGCTCTCCTGCCGCAAGGCAAGGCCGAGGCAAAGCGCCGTGTGAAAGCTATGCTCAGCAAGATGGATGAGTTAGGATTCGGCAACTGCACCAACACCGGTGCCTGCGCCGCCGAGTGTCCCAAGAACATCAAGCTGAGCAACATCGCTCGCCTCAACCGCGAGTTCATCTGCGCCAAGAGCAGCGACTAAGCTCGGAGCATACTTGTAAATGCAATAACAGGATCATGCCGCTCCTTCACCGCAATGGTGGGGGAGCGGCATTGCCAATGTTTAGTGCTAAGATTTTAGACACAAGAACAAATTTATGTCTCTTATGTTCTTGTGTCCAAGAAAAAGTGCCTCTGTGTTTCTTATGCTCTTGTGTTTTCTAAACTGATTAGTTTCATCACTTGTTTTTGCCCATTCGTCGATTTTTGTTGAATAAATTATCACAATCTCTTGCATAAATAGTTGAATTTTACTACTTTTGTGACCAATTTCGGTAAAAAAATAACACATTTTTATTAATAATTTAAAATAAACTTCCATGAGAAAAATTCTAACCTTTTTAATGCTCCTGACTTTTGCCGTCACGGCATGGGCGGGAGAGAAAACCATTACCATCTCACGTAACGATGTGGATTGGGAAAGCGCCAACACCGTCTATAATATCAGCAAGGGTGGTGTACAGTTGGTAATGTCGGGTGGTATGAACAACCCCAACTTCCTGCTGATGAAGCAGCAAACAACAATGACCATAAAGTCGGCAAACTTCAACATCAAGAAGATTATTTTCCATTGTCTAGATAATACTAATGTTGCAAATGGCGATGAGACATTCTACAATGGTCCACAAACTATGGACGTTCGATACAGTCAAACTCATAGTGAGTATGCAGGTATATACAATGCTCCATATAACAGCAATAGTTATGATGGTTGGTGGAGAGCGCAAATTCCTAGTGGCACTTATACCGATAGCGACGGAAAAGTTCACACAAGCTATTCCGATGGACTACCCGCAGGATATGAGTTGATGTTTGAAAACGGTCCACGTCCCATTCGATTCGCTCAAATTGACATCGTAATAGAGCAGGAAGTGGGAGACATTTATGAACTGGTGACAAATAATGATGAAGTTGTTGCTGGACAGAATTATATCCTCGTCAACCGCAAAACTGCTACCGACACCGAGGGGCGTGCCTTCAGTGTAAACCAATACGAAAACTCCACTAGTGGAAACTTCCTTTCAACGCCTGTAGAATTGCTAGAAAATGGTCGTTTCGTCAAAGCTACGGGAGATGTGCTTATTATGAAGCTCGAGTCTTCGGATGATACGAATTATCCTTTCTGTATAACAGCTGTAGGAGGATATCTACGCACTGAAACGCAAATTTACGGCAACCCAACCACTCTTGAGAGCTACCGCATTAGTCGCACAACAACGAAACCCTCTACTACAGCATATTGTAACACAAAAATTAACATCAACACCTCTGGCATAGAGACTAACTGGGGCTACTTTGCGCAAATTGGTTTCCAACAATGGGGATTCAACAAGCGCATCTATCACTATAATAGCTATAACCAATTCCGCACGTTCAACACGAGTTGGGCAAGTTCAGAGAATCGTGTTTACCTCTACAAACCAGCCGATAAATATGAGGTGACTACCGAGGTACAACCTGATGACAGTTACGGCAGTATCTCGCTGCGCGATGGTATCTTGGTGGAAAACGGCCATAACTACTCTCAAAAGATGGATACCGTTCAATTCCTTGTTACCGCTGCCGACGGATATAAGGTTAAGAACATTACTATCAATAAATTAAACACCACTAGCGGAGATGCCACTGTTGATATTTTGAGCAACACTACCACCACCAGCGGCACACTCTACAACTTCGTGATGCCAGGCAATGACGTTCACATCATTGTTGAATTTGAGGAAGTGACCTATCATGATATAAATATTGTTGTTAAGCCAAGCTCGCTTTGCGGCAATGTGTTTATCACCGAGGGATATGTGGTTCAAAATGACCAAGTGAAGTCGTATGAGGGTCAGAATGTGGTGTTTAACGTGACACCAAACCCCATCAACCCAGCCGATGAGAGCGAAGGTTATTATGAGCTTTCTTACGTTACAATAACCGACAATGTTACTGGCGTCGAGACAACTCTCGTTCCTGACGCTCAGGGCAACTACACTTTCACAATGCCCGACAATGAAGTGACAATTACTGCCTATTTCTATGACAATACCAAGTCGCCATTGTGGCTGCTGGGTACTGCCAATGGCAATGAGACCTGGCACACCTACGGTCCACGTTTCAACTATGATGAAGACACCGATGAGTATTACATTGACGTATATTTCAAGGGAATAGGTCAATATGGAGATACAGAGAACTGTGATGATTATGGTTACTTTGGCGTTACATGGAATATTAAGTCAGACCCCAATGATGCAACTTATCCTGCCGATAGTGAAGCAGCATGGAATGCAATCAAAGACAATCGTGGTGGTGCAGTCTATAACAACAAACTTGTTGATAAGAATTCAACCGATGCTTATCTGTGTTATGGAACCGATGTCAACAATGGTGAGACATATTTTGATAACGCATTCAAAATTAAAGCCGGCATCTACCGCATCTATGTGGGCACTATTGCAAGTCAAAACAAGGGGAACCTCAACGAGAACCAGCTGAAAATAGAGAAATATACCCCCACCCTCACCTTCGACCCCGCTGGTGGTGCTACTGCTGCCGAGGCTGTGGAAGTTTCTCAGCATCAGCTCGTATCGCTTCAGGGTGACCTTTATAACAAGATTAAGGCCATCAATACTGATGAGGCCGACGACAACTTCAAATACGAGGCTGTTATTGATGGCAACACTTCCAATGCCCAAAACGAGACTGCAACCACCGCCACCAGCACTATATCTGTTCTCGATGTGGTGAACGAGGGCGAGACCGTTACCCACGGCGGCTCCGAGACCCTCAAGGAGTGCGGTGTGACCGAGCTGTTGAACTCCGGCGCATACAACTACCTCGATCGCTCCAAGGCGCAGTCACCCGAAGAGGTGGAGGAGATCTACCGCAAGGCGTATTTTGCCGATACCTACCTCGCTTCTGCCAACGCTGTGACCGAGGGAGGTCTTCTGTTCAATGTCGACGGCAACTGCAATCGCGTCTCGGCGATCCTCTACGGACCCAAGCAGGTGGTGTTCATCTGCGGCTGCAACAAGATCGTTCACGATCTGGACGAAGCCGTCCTCAGACTCAAGACCGTCGCGGCTCCCAAGAACACCAAGCGTCTGAACTGCGCGACCTACTGTGCGAAAGAGGGCGAATGTCTCGCGATGGGACGCGACGCCTCTTATATGTGCGACGGCTGCCGCAGCCCCCAGCGAATCTGCTGCAACTACGTCGTTTCCGCGCTCCAGCGCCACAAAGACAGATTGAAGGTCATCATCGTCGGCGAAGAACTCGGCGTAAAGATCAATCTGACCATGTATGATGCTGGCGACGATATGGCCAAGCAGGTTGAACAGGCTGATCTGGCTGTCAGCGACAAGCCCGATTTCGTCATCATTAATCTGGCTGAGCCGGCTGGCGGCCAGACCCTGGTTGAC
>CALAVD010000432.1 GCA_937892085.1 uncultured Prevotellaceae bacterium | reverse complement strand
TCCACTACATCGCCTTCGGCAAAGGTGGGTGGCGCTGGATACGCTATGCCCACAGCGGTCTCTTCGACCTCGACAAGAAAATCAAGGACTACAGTCCCGAGGAACTGGACTTGTTTCTCAATAGTCCG
Source organism: uncultured Prevotellaceae bacterium (assembly GCA_937892085.1). Taxonomy (GTDB): domain Bacteria; phylum Bacteroidota; class Bacteroidia; order Bacteroidales; family Muribaculaceae; genus Sodaliphilus. The sequence goes on along the minus strand of CALAVD010000432.1, from coordinate 1,006 downwards.
CAGATTCGTCTCAAGAACCCGCCATCAAACTGGCCCAAGAGCGCGAAATATGAAGGCATCATCCCGCGCATGTACCGCAGCATCATCAATAGTGAGGAAGGCTTGCTGCACGCTGCCGTGCTCAACCCCATGCTCAACATGGGCGTCTGCCCCGACTGTGGTGGCACCCGCCTGAGTGCGAGAGTGCTATCGTGCAAGATTGAGGGCATCAACATCGCCGAGGCGTGCGCCATGTCGATAACTAAGCTCAACAAGTGGATAAACGCCCTCACCTCGCCATTAGCGGTAGATTTGAAAAAGGCCATTAGCGCACGATTGACGGCACTCGAGGAGATAGGGCTTGGATACCTGAGCCTCGACCGCGCTGTAGGCACTCTCTCGGGCGGTGAGGCGCAGCGGTGCAAGATTGCCAAGTATATCAACTCGTCGCTTGCCGACGTGCTCTATATCCTCGACGAGCCCAGCACAGGCCTCCACGACCACGACATCGAGAAGATGAAGCACTCAGTGCGACGCTTGCGCGATGCCGGCAACACCGTTCTGCTCGTGGAACACCACAAGGAGATGATCGCCATCGCCGACCATATTGTGGATTTGGGTCCCGGGCCAGGGAGTAGGGGAGGACAGATAATCTTTCAGGGCAGCTACGACCAGTTGCTTCATAGCGGTACCAGCACTGGACAGATGCTGAGTCAGCGAGGAGAATTTAACACTCCGCCTCGCAAGCCAAGCGGCACCTTTGCCCTGAGCAACGCCTCGCTCCACAATCTTAAAGATGTGAATATCGACCTGCCGCTGGGCATCCTCGCTGTGGTGGCGGGCGTGGCGGGTTCGGGAAAGAGTTCGCTAATGGAGTGCTTCCGCAACAATCTTGATGGCATTGTCTATATCAGCCAGAAGAATATCGGCGTGAGTCTGCGCTCCACGCCGGCGACCTATATGGATGTGGCTCCCGACATTCGCAAACGCTTCGCGCGTGCCCACAAGATGAAGGAGCAGTATTTCA
>CALAVD010000431.1 GCA_937892085.1 uncultured Prevotellaceae bacterium | reverse complement strand
GGAGTTCAGACGTGTGCTCTTCCGATCTGTGTCGAGTCCCGCCATCCCCGGCAGCTATTGGGCAAGCACTATCCCCATGTTGCGCGACTATGCAGGCGGCAAAACAATCACTATGGTTGCCGAGGCCGACATCGTGCGCGATGCCAATAAACTGTTGAATGTGGGCTTCGACTACGACTATGCGTGGAATTTCCAGAGCGGCAAGTTGGAGCGCTTTGGTCCTGACGGCACCAGCGCGAGCACGTTGCAGGGCTACTGCCAGTCGTTTATCAGTGAGAGTCAAGGAAAAAGCTTCGACCGCATGACCTACCTCACCAACCACGACCAGAACTACAACGACGGAGGCAAGACGCTGCAAAGTATGTATGGCGCCAACAAATATGCCCTCACCACGCTGTTCTTCACTATCTATGGCATGCCGCTGCTCTATAACGGTCAGGAAGTGGGCAACGACCAGATTCTCGACTATTTCCACGACACAAAAATCAACTGGAACTCTACCGATGCCAAGATGCAGAACACTATTGCCACCCTCGTGGCGCTGCGACACACGCAACCCGCTCTTGCCAACGGCACCGCTACCTCCTTCCTCACCACCAGCAGCGGCAACGTGATGGCCTACACAAAGACCAGCGGCGAGAACACCGTGCTCCTGCTTATGAATTTGAGCAACAGCAGTGCCAACGCCACCATCAGCGGAATAACCCCCGGCGAATACACGCAATGGCTCGACAGCAGCACCATAGCTGCCGGTACCACCCGGAGCGATGTCACTCTCACCGCCTCTGCCACCTTCGCAATCGAGGCTAAAGGCTACCGCATCTTTGTCAAGAACAACTGACATAATCCTTTGCAACAGTCTCCGACCAGTCCGACCAGTCTGACCCGTCCGACTTGTCCGACCCTATCCATCATGAACGCTGAAAATATGCGGAAAACCGCTGAAAATATACCGAAAATGGCTGAAAATCACAAACTATTTTTTCTTTTTTTGTGTGTTTTTCTTTGAATTCAAAACATTTTATGATTAAATTTGCACGATTTTTTCGTATTATAGCCAATTCATTGGCAATGACAATTATTTTTAAAGATTATATCATGAGAATAAAACAACTAACAAACTACTGCGTTATGCTCCAGCTGGCATTCTTCGCCACTGCATGGAGCACACAAGCATGGGCAGGAATTAAAATCCATGTCAGAACAGAAGGCAATGCCTCCGGTACGGCTCCATACCTCTACGTGTGGAACGAGAGCCAAGAACCTTTGACTAGCACCTGGCCCGGTGACCAAATGAGCAGGACAACTACCACTAACGATGGAGTGACGTGGTACGTTATGGAATTCAGCGAGACCAACATAGGTGCAATTATCAGCATCAATGGTAATGGCCAGACAGTTGACCTCACAGGTATTAATGACGATAAATATTACGCCTATAAAGGTAATGGTGAATACTACAATCTCACAAATCAATATGTAATCCCTGCTGAGGCTAATTACAAAGAAGGCAAGCTGTTTGTATATTTTGTGAACACCAGCGAATGGGCTAATCCAAAAGCTCACGTCTATAATTCTTCTGAAGACATAGCAGGGGACTGGCCTGGTGGCACAATGACTAAAGTGGCTAATTCTGATAATGTTTATTTGTGGGAGAAAGAAAGTAGCTCAACCCCAACAAAGGTAATATTTAACAACAATGGTGATAATACTGACCAGACTAGCGACTTTACTTATGTTAATGGTGGCTACTATAACGCATCGGGACTAATCACCACTATCACTCAGCTTGAGCTCAACAGCACAAACTTCCCTGACCCCAATTTTAGGGCGGCACTTGCCGAGAAACTGGGTGTAAATGAGGGTGACAAGATCGAG
>CALAVD010000430.1 GCA_937892085.1 uncultured Prevotellaceae bacterium | reverse complement strand
AAACAGCCAAGAACCCATCTCAACATTTTATTAATTTATAGAACCCACCTTAAGTGTCAAAACGGCGAGACCGAGGAATTTACCACAAATTCAACTCGGCCTCAATACTATTGCAAATAAAAAGAGTAAAATGAAGTTATTCTAAATCAAATCAAAACACTCGATATAGTGTAAAAATTATAACCATCGTAATTAATATCGCCTTTAGTTATTTAGTCGTTTTCTGTCATGAAAAAAGCTATGGATTAAGTGTGTTCACGCCCTATAAACACAGGAACTGTGGAAATACTGCACAAGGCAGCATAAATTTAACACAATTTCACACTCTTGCCTGCACTGCGTAAATTTTTGTTTAAAAAGTGAAGAAAAGGGGACAGTTCTTTCTTCTTCATTTTTTAGAAATCAACTGAGAGTCCCATCTGGAGATTGAAGTTTAAGGGATGCTCATTGCGCAGTGTGTTGAGAGGCATGGTGGTGATGTAGTGCGAGAGTTTTGGCTCGATGTAGATGCCCACATGCTTCGTGAAATTGTACTGCGCCCCGGCAGTGGCGTGCACTGACCATTGCAAGCGCTTAATAGAGACATCTTCTTTGCCAAACGATGCGTCAACCACTCTCTCCACAAGTCCTTCTCCACCAACAAAGGTCGAGAGACCCTTGTAGCGCCAGAAGTTCCACCTCACGCCAAACGGCATACCAATCAGCTTGACGTCCTGCTTGAACATGTCGCCGCCATTTTCGGGGGTGACATCGCTCGACATGGAGGTGAAGTTAAGTCCCAAGTTGCCATAAAGATTCCCAACGATGCGCTTGTTGAAGGTAACGCCAAAGGTGAGCGGCATGTGGTGATGGTAGTCGTAGTTGACAGGCGGTGCCACATTGGGCGTGACGCCTGGCGCTGCCGGTGCCATCATCATGCCGGGAGGCGGTGTTGCTACAGGAGCCAGAAGCATCTGCGACGAGGAACCGCTCACGGTGCTGTTGCGGTCACCGGTGACGAGGCCGTTGCCGTAGGCAGTGAGCAGCATACTGCTCTTCCTGCCAGGCTTGGTGAGGGCCATCTTCTCACGTGCAGCTCTACGAGCATTGGCATCATAGACGAGATACTGCTGATAGGTGCTGTCGGTGTAGCTCTTCCACGGCTCCATAGCATCTTGGTTCATAACGTTGTCATACTGGTTATACAGCTCTTCGAGTGCCAGCATGGTCTCAATGTCGTAATAGTAGTTCTCGGGGTCGAACTCATTAGGATAATTAGCGAGGTCGATAGGCTCGTTGAAGTTGGCGGCCAGCAGCTCGTTGTTGATTATGTCTTCCTCGTCAACGCTGCGCACTGGTGTGCTGCCGCGAGCGGCACTACTGTGCTGTGGCACTTTGTCATAGACAGGAGGCAACGACGGTTGCGACTGCTGCGGCTGAGCGCTGTTGTCTTGAGCTAACAGCGTCTCATCGGCAACGTCATGAGGTTGCTCAGAGGCTGTAGGGTCATTGATGACCGAAGAAGTGTCTCCCTGCTGGTTCGACGCTATATGTTGTCCTTTGGGCTTGTTATTAAGCAGGAAGAAGCCCGTAGTGGCTACTATGGCAACAACTGCTGCGGCAGCCACCGCACGCCACAGGCGAGGCGTTATCCTCGCTTGCC
>CALAVD010000429.1 GCA_937892085.1 uncultured Prevotellaceae bacterium | reverse complement strand
TTAAAAACCACAAATTAAACAGATTAAACAGATGGGATGCAAACCAGTCTACGGAGTCGGGAGGAGTTAGGGAGTAAAACACTTCTCCATTACTCCAAGACTCCGTAGATTTGTCTTTAAAAGAACTTTCTCCTTGAGTGCACTAAACCGAAAAGATAAAGAAGATATCAAATTGGTTTAAATTCGTTTAATTCCGTTGTTTTTTATTTGATGCCATCGCGCTTGAGGAGGGCGTCGATTTTTGGTTCGCGACCTCGGAAGCGCTTATAGAGTGTCATGGGTGGCTCGGTGCCTCCGCGCTCAAGGATATTCTCTTTGAATGACTTAGCTGTTTCGGGGTTGAAGATGCCATCCTCCTGAAATTTGCTGAAGGCGTCGGCATCGAGGATTTCAGCCCACTTATAGCCATAGTAACCGGCAGCGTAACCTCCCGAGAAGATGTGGGTGAACTGTGGCGACATCATGCAGCCTTCAACTGGCTTGAAAACTTCCACTGGTTTCATTGCTTCATATTCAAACTTGAAAGCGTCGCCTGAAACTGGCTGGGTGATAGTATGGTAAGCCATATCGAGGAAGCCGAAGCTGAGCTGCCGCAAGCAAGCATAAGATGCGCCATATTGCTCCGAAGCCTTGATTTTCTCTACCAACTCTTGTGGAATATTCTCTCCGGTAAGGTAATGCTTGGCAAAGCTGTCGAGATATTCACGCTCGCTGAGGAAATTCTCATTGAACTGCGATGGCAGCTCCACAAAGTCGCGATATACATTAGTGCCCGAGGTGGAGGTGTATTTGCATTTTGAGAGCATTCCGTGCAGACCGTGCCCGAACTCATGCATGAAGGTCTCAACCTCGTAGTAGGTGAGCAGCGAAGGCTTGGTGTCGGTGGGGCGCGTGAAGTTCATAGTGAGTGTCACTATGGGTCGCACATCATTGCCATCAGCATCGCGGTACTGCTCACGGAAGTTTGTCATCCACGCTCCACTTTGCTTGGTTGCACGTGGGAAGAAGTCCGTGTAGAGCAATGCCACGAAGTCGCCGTTGTCGTCGGTGACATTATACACTTTTACCTCGGGGTGGAACACCTGAGCGTCGAAGTTCTCAGTGAAATGCAGTCCATAGAGGCGTGTAGCAAGCCCAAAAACTCCGTCTATTACATTCTCAAGCTTAAAATACGGTCTCAGTAACTCGTCGTTTATACTGTACTTCTCTTCCTTTAGCTTGTTGGAATAATAAGAGTAGTCCCAGGGCATAATAGTGAACTTCTTGCCTTCGAGCTGACTGGCATACTTGTTGAGGTTGTCTATGTCTTTCTTCTGGGTTGCGGTGTAAGCGTCCTTGAGCGACCAGAGCATATTATAGACATTGGTGGGATTCTCAGCCATTTTGTTGGCGAGCTGATAGTCGGCAAAGGTCTTAAATCCGAGCAGGTTGGCAATCTCAAGACGGGTATTGGCGATTTGCTGCATCGTTGCGATGTTGTCATATTCTCCCTTGGTGCACTGCGAGTTATACATCTTGTAGAGTTTCTCACGCAGGTCACGACGCGAGCTGTATTTCATGAATGCCATGTAGCTTGGTGCGTGCAAGGTGATTAGGTATTCTCCTTCATGGTCTTTATCCTTTGCGGCCGAGGCAGCAGCGT
>CALAVD010000428.1 GCA_937892085.1 uncultured Prevotellaceae bacterium | reverse complement strand
ATAGCGGGCTATGTTGCAAGGATTTAACGAAGCAGATGCCGAAAAGAAACAAAAAACAGCCAAGAACCCCTCTCAACATTTTATTAATTTATAGAACCCACCTTTAGTTCATTTTAGGGAAATCAGCTAAAAATCAGGTGAAATTTAAGGTGAAACGTTAAAAAAATTTGGTCATTTGAAAAAATGTTTCTACCTTTGCAACCGATTTCGAGTCAGGGTACTTGGGTTTAGTCCCGTTAGACCTGTTCTGTGACATGATCGTTGAAACTTCGATGGCTGCTCTATGATGCTTAAAATGTGGCCATAAAGCGTAGGACGATATTTAAACGAAAAAACAACTGCTGGTGGGTAGCATTGATGGCTTCTCACGTCAAACTATCGCCAGTCAATATGGGTGTCGTGGTAGAATATTGTGCTACGTGGACATATTTCGGAAGTAGCGGCTTGAAATCAACGAGAGAATAAATTTTTTGATAACATTATTGAAGTAAAAAACTATGTCAAAAGTTTGTCAAATCACAGGTAAGAAGGCGATTACAGGCAACAACGTATCGCACTCTAAAAGAAGAACTAAACGCAAGTTCAATGTGAACATCTTCAACCGCAAGTTCTATTGGGTTGAGCAGGATCAGTGGATTCGCTTGACAGTGAGCGCCAGCGGACTGCGTCTTATCAACCGCATCGGCCTTGACGCCGCTTTGAAAAAAGCCGCACAAGACGGGCATTTAAAAGAAATTAAAGCAATCTATTAAATTGAGGAGTTATGGCAAAGAAAACTAAAGGCGATCGCATTCAGGTCATCCTTCAATGCACCGAGCAGAAGGAAAGCGGCGTTCCCGGAATGTCACGCTACATCACTACAAAGAACCGCAAGAACACAACTGAGCGTCTGGAGTTGAAGAAATACAACCCTTACCTCAAAAGGTACACTATTCACAAAGAAATCAAATAATACTTTTTAATCATGGCAAAAAAGACAGTTGCAACCCTTCAAACTGGCGAAGGTCGTAATTTCAGCAAGGTGATTAAGGTGGTTCGCTCACCAAAAACTGGTGCCTATGTTTTTGAGGAAAGAATGGTACCCAACGACAAGGTTGACGAATATCTTAAATAATTCACGCACACACACATTTGTTTATAATAAAACAAATAATACTATAATTCGAAAATGGCTTGACACCCGCAAGGTTTCAAGCCATTTAATTTTGTATAGAGGACAACGCACTGCACAACTCAACTGCATTGCTCTTTGCTAATTGAAAAATTGTGCATTATGAATTGCGCATTAAATCCACGGTCTCAAGGTCCATTGGCACATGGATGTTGCCGGTGAACACGGTGCGAGCTTCGGCGGTGTAGTTCTCGCGGCGGGACATCAGGCGGGTGTCCTCAGTGTGGTAGAGGAGCAGGTTCTTCACACCAAGCTCCTGGGCGAGCTTGCCAGCGTCGATAACCGTGCTGTGATGCTTCTCGTAGGGGCGAAACTGCTCGCGGTCACGATACATGCAGAATGCCTCACACAGCAGCCAGTCGCAGCCACGCACGTATCGCTCGCTCGCGGGATTGTAAGGCTCGTCGCCGAGGCACACCACGCGCTGCCCATCAGGCATAATGGCGCTGAAACCGTACTGCAAAGTTTTGTCGCTCCCAATGTCAAAGAAGGTGACGCGCATATCATCGATGTCGAGCGTCTCGCCGTCGCTCACCTCGCGCAACATGATAGTCCTGCCCACTGCCGCCATAATCTTGGCTGGTATCATTATGTTGCACATCGTCTCAAGTGCCTCACGCACCTCACGGTGGCAATAGATATTGAACGTGCCGTGGTACTTGCCCTTGTAGAGCAGCGGCGAGATTTTGCGAATTAGCCAAATCACACCCATGATATGGTCGGTGTGGACATGGGTGACGAAAAGATGGTGAATCTGAGTATAATCGATGCCAGCACGATATAGCTGCCGAAAGATTCCATTGCCTCCACCAGCATCCACCATCAACTGACCTGCTCCACTTTTAAGGTAGAAGCAAGTGTTATAGCACCGAGTGCACATCGCACTCCCCGTGCCCAGCATTTTTATGTATTGTGTAACAGCCAAGGCTTGGTTATTGGTTATAATGGTTATTGATAAGAAACACCATTGTACTTAATCACTTTGTACTTGATACTTAACCCCTATCACTTAACACTTAATCTTCGGTATCTCTATCGCAAACGTCGTCCCCTTGCCCACTTCGCTCTCCTTCACACAAATCTTGCCACCGTGGTACTCCTCGATAATACGTTTCACGAGCGTCAGCCCCAAGCCCCATCCACGCTTCTTGGTGGTAAAACCAGGGTTAAACACGTTCTTGAAATTCTTGCGAGCAATACCCTTGCCGGTGTCCTTCACATAGAGGTGCGCATGCTTGTCGTCGCTCGTAACCAGGATGTCAATGCTTCCCTTGCCCTCCATGGCATCCACAGCGTTCTTTGTAAGGTTCTCCATCACCCACTCAAAGAGCGGCTGACACAGCATCACCCCACAGTTCTTGTCATCATCGGCATGAACGGTGAGCGTCACATGCTTGGGGATGCGGGTGCGCATGTAAGCCAGACTGCTCTCAACGGCTTCGTTGATGAATGTGAGTTCCTTGTCGGGCATAGAGCCAATCTTTGAGAAACGGTCAGCAATCACCGAGAGTCGGTGCACATCGGTGTTCATATCGGTGATAATTTCCTTGTCAACACCCATCGACTCAAGCATCTGAGTCCACGCCATCAGCGACGAGATGGGCGTGCCAAGTTGGTGTGCCGTCTCCTTCGAGAGTCCCACCCACACGCGATTCTGCTCCGCGCGTTTCACGCTGATAAGGGCAAAATAGGCGATACCTAAGAACAGCAGCATCACAGCAAGCTGTATGTAAGGGTAATAAGCAAGACGTCGCAGCACGTTGCTATCTTCGTAATATAGCGTCTGATGCGTGTATTTGTCAATCTCTATATCGATTTTATTGGATGAATTGCGCAGTTTTTTCAATCTATTGGCAAGGAAGTCTTTGTTGACCTTTGAATACTCGTCAAGCATCTTGACGGAATCGGCAGGCTCTGGCAGCTTGAAGTTGCGCTGCTCTATGATGCTGCCTTCATCATCAACAAGAAGCACAGGAATGTTGCGGTTTCCCTCTATTATACTCAGTAGGAAATCTACATTAGCGTCATTCGAAGTCACCAGCTCACGCGTGGCATCGGCCCAAATCTGCATGCGCTCACGCTCCTGCTTTGCAAGATCTTTAACAAGCGTGTTTGAGAAATATATAAACATCGCCACCAGTATCAGCGACACTGCCAGAAGCACCATCTTCCAGATGCGACGAGAGTCATATATATTGCGAAATTTCATCTGTCAGCAAAAATTCAATTGCAAAGGTAGTAAAAAGTTGCCAGTTATTACTTTTAGTTATCACTTTTTTGTAGAACAACAATGATAACTATCACTATGAGCTTATTTTAAAACTCCTGCTCTATCATCTCAATAAACATAGAGCGCACTTCGCGCACCACTATCATGTGGCGCTTCTCGCCCACCATCTGGCTCATATACATTTCAAAGCCCTCGTCGGTTATAGCCAAGCCTTGCAGCTCGGGCAGTGCGTTCATGAAATCGCCCTTGTCGCCAGGAGTCCACAACCAGCCTCGGCTCTTGTCAACCATAGCATAGCGGTCATAGGTCGATACCAGTCGGTTGCCGATGAAGCAGGCGATAACAGCCAGCGCTTGATTGCCCTCGGGCTTAAACTCCACAGCATAGAGCTTGCGGTCGCTTGATTCCAGGTCGGCAAGCCACCGTGCATTCTTGATGGCACGGCCGCCAAAGTACTCGCTCACCACCCGTTGGCGTTCCTTCTCCATTGGCTTTACTTTCTCAGGATATTTCCAGCGCACAAACGACTTCATCTCATGCGTCGAGAGATAGTCGTCGGTGGCGATTATAGGAAATAACTCATTGTCTTTGTAGCCACGAAACATTGTCTTAATGGCCTTAGAGTCGCTAAGAGAATAAACTGCAGAGCCATCATCTCCACCTCTCTTGAGACCAACAGCACCCACCTGCCCCTTGAAGATTATGTGATTATAGATGCCTGCACCAAGCATCTTCTGGGCGCGAGTCGTGAACTCGTTGAGCTTATAGTCAGCGTGGGCCAGCACTGGCAACTGGGAGAGCGTGATGTCCTCGTGGGCATCGACATAAGTGCCTATCTTGCGGAACGCTTGCCATTCCATAGTCTCAGAGTTATAGACTTGAGCCTCCTGGTTCTTTTTCACACCTTTGTCAAGTTCTTTCTGCACCTTGCTCGGCTTCATCTCCTTGCCTCTCGCATCAAAATATACCTCACGGCCATCAACGTTCTGCATTGAAAAGTTCAACTCTTGCAAGTCATCATTATCAACACGGTAAAACCGCGCACCTACAATCTCTCCTGCTCTATTGCTGGTAGTGACAATCATCACACCATTGCGCATTGCTATGTCAACATGCTCGCCAGCAGCATTATAACCCACGTCAAGAAGTTTATTAATGCCTCGTGCGCAGGAAAACAAGCATCCGTACCCCTCGTCAAAGGTGCTCACCCACAAGAGACACTTATTGCCATTTCCTGTGGGTATCATGCAGAACTTCTCAGGGCGCTGATAATTTTTAGAGTGCGACTGGGTAAAGTCCTGAATTATGCGAGCCATATTATAGGCATAGGGTTCAATAACTTTCGAATCATTTTGGGCAATTACTCCAAAAGAAAAAATGCAGAGCATCGACAAACTAACAAAAAATCGACATGATTTCATCTTATCGTGATTAGTAAGAATGTATTGTAATATGATTGAAATGAACAAAAAAGGTTTAACCCGAATCAGTCATTTGGATTTATTTATGAACTGACTTTTTATTGAGCAGGTCGTGGAGAACAAAAAATAGAGACCCGGGAATGAAATTCCTGAGTCTCCTTAGGGGGCGATTACCTGCGCCTTCCCGTGTCGCTGACCGGCGGCGCGGTGGGGCTTAGGGCTCTGTTACGGGAACGGGCTGTCGGCCGCGGCGCAAAAAAAAGAGACCCAGATTGCTCTGAGTCTCCTTAGGGGGCGATTACCTACTCTCCCACTTTCGCAGTACCATCGGCGTGGTGAGGCTTAACTTCTCTGTTCGGAATGGGAAGAGGTGGAACCCTCACGCTATCACCACCTTTGTTGCCTTCGGCGGAACGATGACTTTAGGCTTTAGACTTTAGGCCTCAGTCTTTAGACTCGTCGCCGTGATGAGTCGAGATCATCGCATGGGAACGCGCCGTGACATCCTCTGTCAAGCATCTCACTTGTGTTGTCTTGAACCAAGCATGTCTGGTTCGCTTATAGCTTATAGCTTATGGCTTAAAGCTCAAAGCTCAAAGCTCAAAGAAAAGCTTTCGGGTGATTAGTACGGCTCGGGTGAGGACGTCGCCGCCCGTGCGCCTGCCGCCTATCCACGTCGTCGTCTGCAACGACCCTCAAGGAGATCTTATCTTGTGGCTGGCTTCGTGCTTAGATGCTTTCAGCACTTATCCTTACCGAACGTGGATACCCGGCGATGCAGCTGGCGCCACAACCGGTAAACCAGTGGTTCGTCCATCCCGGTCCTCTCGTACTAAGGACAGACCTCCTCAAATTTCCTACGCCCACAACAGATAGAGACCGAACTGTCTCACGACGTTCTGAACCCAGCTCGC
>CALAVD010000427.1 GCA_937892085.1 uncultured Prevotellaceae bacterium | reverse complement strand
CTTATCTATGAATATTGTAAAACGTGCCATTTTTGGTGGCATATATGTGGCACTAATTGTTGCGTCGCTGCTGTTGTGGGACACCTGCAAATGGTGTTTTGTGGTGCTCTTTGCAGCATTTATCGCTCTGGGCATGAACGAGGCATCTAAGCTGCTCAACTACGACGGCACCAAACCCACGCTACTTGTCAGAATCATTGATTCATTGGGAGGTATAGCACTTTTCTCAGCGTTCTTTGTGCATTACAACTATCCATCGGCAAAGTGGGTACCTCTAACACTCGTTGCCGCTTATTTATTGATAAGGCTCACAACCCAGCTCTACATGCCCGCGCGCAACGCGATTGCCGACGTTCGGCAATCATTGGGGGCATTGGTTTATGTCGCTCTACCATTAGCGATGCTTAACACTGTGGCAAACGTCTCGCCTCGCATAGTGCTGGCGATGTTCATCTTCATCTGGCTCAACGACACGGGAGCGTTCCTTGTGGGATGCGCCATAGGCAAGCACCGCCTCTTCGAACGCATCAGCCCCAAGAAGTCGTGGGAAGGAGTGTTTGGCGGCGCGGCCTTCGTGATTGCCGCTGCCATTGCCATTGCCTGCGTGCCGGCACTGGGCAACATTTTCAACCCCACAGGACTGAGCGTGATGACATGGATTGCGCTGGCAGTGGCAACAGTGATAGCCTCCACCCTCGGTGACCTCTTCGAGTCGCTGCTCAAGCGCACCGCCGGCGTGAAAGACTCGGGCAACATCATCCCCGGTCACGGTGGCGTCCTCGACCGCATCGACAGCCTGCTCTTTGTCACCCTCGCCACAATTATAGTTCTTAGCTTTTAGTTCTTAGTAGAGCGCTTCTCGCTCATTAGAGTTGAGAGGGAAGAGGTTAGAGGGAAGAGCCGTTCCCCGATTCCCGAATTTCGATCTCCGATAAACGAAAAAAACGCTTTTATGCAATCAAGTAGATATTATATATTATCATTTATACTACTGTGCTTGGTCACAGCAGCCTGTCATAACAAGGGAGATGAGAGCAAATCGGCATCAACCGACTCCATGCCCACCATTGCCGTAGAGAACAAACTACCCGATACGCTGGTAGTGGGCACCATCAACAGCCCCGCAAGTTTCTTCATTCTCAGGGGCGACACGTTAGGATATGACTATGAGCGCATCTGCTCCTTTGCTCGCGACAATGGCATCAACATCAAGTTCCACGTTGCCAGCAGCATGAAGGAGCTTATTGATCTCGTCGAGAGCAACAAGGTGCATGTCGCAGCCTACGAGATTCCAATGACTGCCGAGTACAAGGAGCATGTCATACACTGCGGCGAGCAAAACATCACCTATCAGGTACTTGTGCAACGCGCCACAAGAGACACCCTCACCGACGTAACCCAGCTGGTAGGCAAGGAGGTATATGTCATTCATGGCTCAAGTTACGAGGCGCGCCTCAAGAACCTCGACAACGAGTTAGGTGGCGGCATCAAGATTCACGCTATCGACAACGACTCACTTATCAGTGAAGACCTCATCGATATGGTGGCAAGCGGACGATTACCTTACACCGTGGTTGACAGCGACATAGCACAAATCAATAAGACCTACAACGATAGCATCAGCATAAGTCTGAAGATAGGATTTCCTCAACGCGCTTCGTGGGCAACAAGCAAAGACCGCCAGTGGCTCGCAAATGTCATAAACAACTGGGCGAGCAACAATGCCACCATCACCAATGCCCACACCATTAAGCAGCGATATTTCGAAATGAACAAGCACCACATCGACTCGTTGCGCGCCGTCAGCGACTCGATAAATAGCATCATCCATCCGTCGAAGACTGAGAACGGCGAAATCGACTACTCTAAAATCTACCAGCGCCGAGCTGGCGACATATCAGGATATGACCGACTATTCAAGAAATATGCAGCTACAGCGGGTGTTGAATGGACTGTGCTCGCAGCAATAGCCTACGTAGAGAGCGACTTCAACCCCAATGCCGTGTCGTGGGCGGGAGCTGTGGGACTCATGCAGGTGATGCCAAGCACAGCTAAGAGCTACGGTTTCACCGAGGACGACCTCCGTGACCCAGAAAAGAGCGTTTACATCGCCAGCCTCATCCTTTCGAAGACCGACAAGTTCTTGCAGAGCTCAATCTCCAATCGCGCAGAGCGACTAAGGTTCAACCTCGGTGCATACAACGCTGGTGTGGGACACATTGTCGATGCCATGAAGCTGGCGCAGAAGTACAACAAGAATCCCCACATCTGGTATTCCAACGTCGAAGCGGCTGTGCTCTGGAAGACCCATCCCGAGTATTACAACGATCCAGTGTGCAGCTACGGCTACTGCCGCGGCACCGAGACCATCAACTATGTGCGACAAGTGGAGAACGCCTATCGCGTGTTCCGAAACCACGTCAACAAGAAGAAATAACCCGTGAGATTGATGAACGTGAAACGGTCAACTCCACTACCACACTGCGGCTCTGTCGCATTAACTTAACACTTTACTCTTAACACTTAACTCTTAACACTTAATCATATGGCAACTCCTCACATCAACGCCCACGAAGGCGATTTCGCAAAAACTATTCTCATGCCTGGCGACCCCCTGCGCGCTCAGTTCATCGCCGAGAATTTCATCGACAACCCTAAACTTGTCACTTCGGTAAGGAACGTTTTAGGTTTCACCGGCAACTACAACGGCAAGCCCATCTCAGTGATGGCAAGTGGCATGGGAATGCCCAGCATAGGCATCTACAGCTATGAGCTGTTCCAGTTCTATGGCGTGGAAAACATCATCCGAATAGGGTCGGCAGGCAGCTACACCAAGCAGCTCCAAGTGAGCGATGTGGTGCTCGCAAACTCGGCCTACAGCACCTCGTCCTACGCACTGGTGCACAACGGCGAGACGTGCCACGAACTCTTCCCAAGCCAGCACATCAACGAGATAATCATGGCTAAGGCTCAGGAACTTGACATAAAATGCACTCCCTGCAAGGTGTATTCCAGCGACGTGTTCTATGGAGGTCCCGGCAGCGAGCCCTGGCAGCAACTGCGGGAACGCACCGGAGTTGACTGCGTGGAGATGGAAAGCTTTGCTCTTTTCCAAAACGCACGCGTTATGGGCAAAAATGCAGCTTGCCTGCTCACCATCAGCGACTCGCTGGTAGAGTTCACCGCCATGAGCGCCGAAGAACGCCAAACCAGCTTCCGCACCATGATGCACCTGGCACTGGAGTCGGCTATCGCTCTTTAACGATACATACCCTGCAATTCCGGCAAGGCATACAAACACACATTATAGACTTCACCAGGGGGCAATAAGAGGAAATATCCTAATTTCTCAATTTGTTCCCTGTGCGCTTTGTCTTTCCTTTTAACATAAACAAAGTGCGGCCTTTCTTTCACAATCTGTTGATATTGATCTTGTGCCATTGTTGTTGCTCCATATTGCTTTGACCAGTATTTACATCCTGGCAGGCCATCAGTCTCATCGGCAACATTTATCACATTGTTGCAATTAAAGAATGCTATGCGAGGTTTATGCACCTTTTTCACATATTGCACATGCTGATAATATTCTCCTATTATCAGTCTGTAATCCTCATTATGTCTATGATCTACCAATTTAAAATTCAACAGATTAGACACATGGCTAAAGTATGGTAACGCAATTATAAAGCTCAATGTCAATAACACAAGCGACTTTGTTAGTTTTGTCCTCATAAAACGTGAACAGCACTTGGCAATAGCGATAAAACCAAAAACCATGAACACCATGCAACTATAGTAATAATATACCCACTCTGCATTCTGGACAGTGACAAGCAGAAACCAAAAGAATGCCGCCAATGGCACCCAAGCATATTTTTTTGCATAAATGAACACAGAACCTGTACTAAGCGACATTATGATAATTAAAACCGAGAGAAATCCACCGCTCAATACCCATCCTATTATGTTCACTCTGGGTCGATGCGAGGAGATTTTGGAGGTTAGAATGAAATATTCCCTGATAAAGTCATCTAAATTGCCACAAACAGCAAAATAAATAACGAAGGGAAGACATACCAACAAAAATCCGACACACATCCTCCATATCAGACACCATATCTTAATTGAGCGTGCCCGATGCGCAACAACACAGAGCATTATGGCAAAGAAGGAAATCATCAATGCTATAGTAAACTTTATCAATAATGTTGCGCCCATTGCAACACCTATCATCCAAGCGCCTTGCTTTAACAAGCTAACTAACCTTGATTCATAGTCTGTCGCACATTTGCTGTAAATAACTCTTAAGGCGGCCCACATGCCCATTGCAATATATGGCTGACAAAAGTCTTCAGACTTTGTTTCATAATGGATAAATGTGTTGAAATAGACAAAAATCATGAATATCGCAACACATAGTGACAACCATCGAGAGTCAATAAACAACCGAGCTATGCCATAAATAAACCATAACACCACGAAATAATTGATGCATGTGAGCACCCACACTCCCACAAAGTCGTGATTGCTCATCAGGTAGCCTATGCCATAGATGAGCCACAGCAGTGGACCTTTGGAATCACTGAAATCGACGTATGGCACCATGCCATTCATCCATGCCTTGCCAGCGGTGAAGAACCACGAAGAGTCAATCCTGCCCCACACCTCATAGAAAGGTGAATCTATCGACAGAAACAGAAGCATAAAAGTCACCAGCACAATGGTGAGTGCCACCATAATAAGAGATGACAACGACACGTTGCAGAGCTTGTTGCTTAAAGTCATTGGGCGGCGCGGCGATAAAGGAACACTGCGATGATGGTATAAACGATATTAGGAATCCACATCGCCAGGCGGGGTGAGGTGTAGCCACTTAGCGCAAAGGTCTGGGTGACTGTCATAAACAGAATGTAGGAAAAGCTCAACAGAAGGCCTATTCCTATGTTCACTCCCATTCCTCCACGCACCTTGCGCGACGAGAGCGACAAACCTATCACGGTGAGGATAAACGCAGCAGCCGTCATCGCAAAGCGTTTCTCATATTCCAACTCAAACTGCTGCAGATTGGCCACTCCCCTCGCCTTCTGCTTGTTAATGTAATGCCTCAGCTCTGGAGAGGTAAGCATCTCTTGGTCATTTTTCGAAATAAGGAAGTCGCGAGGCTCCACATCGAGCATAGTGTCGATTACTGAGCCGCGACGAAGCGTCTCTTTTAGCCCGTCAAATTTCCTGATGCTGTAATCATTGAGCTTCCAGCGACCCAAGGTGTCGTAGGCCACATTATTGGCAGTAATGCGAGATACCAAGCGGTTGCCGTCAAACTCCTCCATCGTGAAACGGAAACCGCGCTTGGTGGTGTTGTCATACCTCGAGAGATAAGCCATCACGCCTGGCTTCACCTGCAATTGGATGTTGTCGCCAAAATCCACACGTTTGTTCTTAACCCACCGGTTGGTGTATTCTATTCGCTTCACATTTGCAGGCGGGATGACATACAGTGCCAGATATAGCGTGCCGGCCGCAATTATGGATGCGCTGACAAGATAAGGCACCATCAACCGCTTAAAGCTGATGCCGCTCGACATCATGGCGATAATCTCGCTGTGGTCGGCGAGTTTCGACGTGAAGAAAATCACCGTGATGAATACAAACAGCGGAGCAAACTGATTGGCGAAATAAGGCAAGAAATTCAAGAAGTATTTAAACACCGTCTCTTTAAGCGGCGCGGTGAGCATCGCATCGAGTTTCTCGTTGATGTCAAACACAATCACGATTGCCAGCAGCACCAAGATGGCGAAGAAGAAGGTGCCGAGGAATTTCTTCAT
>CALAVD010000426.1 GCA_937892085.1 uncultured Prevotellaceae bacterium | reverse complement strand
GATTAGAGAAGATTGTTATGGAAAAAGAGAAAAATCAAAATGATATAAAATCACGAGCATTGAAGCTCAACACGGCTCTTGATGACCGACCACGTGAGAAAGCGATGAAATTTGGCTTCTCAACCCTGTCGCCCGCCGAACTGTTTGCCATCATCCTGGGCAGCGGCAGCCGTGGCGAGAGCGTGGTGGAGCTGTGCCAGCGCATCCTCAACGACCACGACAACAAGATTTACAAGATTGCCCGACACAAATACAGCGACCTCGCACGCATGTACCGTGGTGTGGGTGAGGTGAAAGCTGTGGAGATACTCGCCGCCATCGAGATTGCCCGCAGGTTCCAGGGCGAGGAGTTTGACGACGACTTCCAAATCACCGATGCCAACGCCGCCTACCGTTACCTCAGCACTTTCATGCTCGACAAGGAACATGAGGAGATGTGGGTGCTGCTGCTCGACAGAGCAAAGCATGTGAAGGGGCGCGAACTGGTGAGCACAGGCGGCACGGCAGCCACGGTAGGCGACGAGAAAATCATACTGAAACACGCCATCACCCACCTTGCCAGCAGCATCATCCTTGCCCACAACCACCCGAGCAACAACCCTCGTCCCAGCTTTCAGGACGACACCCTCACACAGCGCGTGAAACGAGCCTGCGACGCCGTGGGAATCCCCCTCGACGACCATCTCATAGTGTGCCGAGGCAACTACTACAGCTACCAAGTGGAAGGGAAGATATAAGAGTTTTGAGTTTTGAGTTTTGAGTTTTGAATTAAGAGTTAAGAGTTAAGGGTGGAGGGTTCTTCATAGTCATTCATATCCACTCCTAGCCACTCCTAGCCACTCCTATCCACTCCTATCATAGAAAAAAGGAGCGCAATATTGCGCTCCTTTTTTATCGCTTTATAGGGATTACGGTTCCACTGTGGCTATTGAGCCAGCACTGTGGGCAGTAATTTGGGGGGCGTACTGGCATTGTGCCGTAGCGATGCCCACGTTGTACTTGCCTGGAGCGGTGACATACACATCATAGCTTATCACGTGAGTGCCCTTGTCGAGGCTTGTGAAGAAGATATTAGTCTCGCTGTCCTTGATTTCGAGGTAGTAGTAGCTCTGGTCGGCATAACGGTAGCCCGATAGCTTATCCACTGGCTCGAAGCAAGAACCGCGCTCGTCTTTCACTGTCACGAAGTCGAGGTCCTTAGCGTTCTTGATGATGGTGCGCACCTGAATTTTGTCACCCACCTTGAAGTTCTCCACGCGGCGCAGAGAGCCGTCGGTGTTGTAGGCATAGAACTCCTTGTGAATCGAGAGGTCGTAGATGCTCACCTCGTCGATAGTGCTCATCTCGGCCTTAAACTGGCTGTAGATGGCACCCCACGCAGGGCTCTCGCCGTTGCGCTCAATGTTGAGTGTGGCGAGTGAGGTGGCGGGAATCTGCTTGCGGCAGTA
The DNA here is from genome assembly GCA_937892085.1 of uncultured Prevotellaceae bacterium. Lineage (GTDB taxonomy): Bacteria > Bacteroidota > Bacteroidia > Bacteroidales > Muribaculaceae > Sodaliphilus. Next base: position 2,636 of record CALAVD010000426.1, on the reverse strand, counting down.
GCCCAGATAAGTGTCAACCTTGTCAAACTCAACTGGCTTGCCATCGATGGTGATAGTTGGAGCATCGTTGCGCTCGAGCCACTTGCTGCCAGTGGCGAGCAGACTGTAAACGGCATCGGCGGCGAGACTGCTTGAGCCCCAGTCGTTGGTCTGCTTCATCAGGAGCATCCACTTGCGCACTTGGTCAATCTCGGCAGTGCGTGGCTCTACCTCATTAAGAGCCTGGAGGATGGTGGAGGTCACAGCCACCTTGTCGAGGTAGCGCCATCCCGCCTGCACGTTGTCCCAATACATTCCTGTCTCGGGCTTGGTGAGGGCGAACTGACGTATCGACTCGATGATACTCTTGGCCTCCTTCTGATAGCCGTTGCGGTTGAGGGTGAGCGCATAGAACGCCTTGTTGCCCAGCGAAGTGCCCTTCCAGTCTTTGGTCATCGCCTTGAGGCAGTTCTTGAGCATCTTCTCGTTCTCGCCGGTGACGGGAATCTCAGGATATAGGGTACGCACATACACATAGTCGCTGAAGCCGCTGTGGTTGTTCTTGTTGTACTTGAGATGCTCCTTATAGACGCGCAAGTATTCCTTGTCGAAATAGACAATCGCACGTTTCACCATAGCGTTGATGTCGGCATCGTCCTTGAGGTAGCCCAAGTGACGCAGCTCACCAATGAGCTCAAGCACGGTCTCGGTAGTGTAGAGCGACGACTGGCAATTTGGATAAAGGTACCAGGTGAAGCCGCCGTCACTCATCCGCAAGCGTTGCAGACCCTCGACGATGCGCGTGTGCTCAGCTGCCATCAGATTCTCATCAAAGAGCTCATTCAGGCGCGACATGCGCAGCGTTTGGCGGTCGGCCTCGTTAACCCATGGCGAAGCCAGTAGCGTGCCAATCTTGAGGTCGCTGTTGCGGGCGAGCATCGACACCAGAGTAGAGTCTTGTTCATTGGCCTTCCAGTAGTCAACCGCCTCCTTGATATTAGGCTGCGACTTGGCGATGCCTTGCGCCAGCGTCACGGCAAAGAGGCTGTGGGCAAGCGAGGTGGCAACTTTGTAGTTGTCGTTAAATATAGTGGGCAGGGCCTGAACGCAGTACCACACGGGGTTGTCGCAGTACTCCAGAGTGACGCGGGCATCCTTGGCAAACTGTGGCAGCTGAGTGGTGAACGATGGAGTAGCAGCATCGATGTAGAACGGCTGTGTCTCAATCACTGGCGAGATAGCCTGGAGCACTGGAATCATCACCTGCTCACCATCGCCAAAGTTGCCAGTGGCGGCCTTCACACGGAATCCCACGAACGGAATGGTGTCAGGCACATCCCAGTCAATCTTGAGTGTGTTGGTGCCGTTAGGAGCGATGTTCTCATTGAAGTTCTTGCGGGCTATCACCTCATCGGTGCGAGGATTGAAAATCTCGATGATGGCGTCGCATGGCAGGGCGTTGTCGGTAGAGTTCTGCAGGCTTGCCGCTAACTGGGCCTTGTCGCCCTGACGCAAGAAGCGTGGCAAGCTCGACTTCACCATCACGGGTTTGTTGGTGAGCACCTCTTTCTTGAGCACGTCGGTGTTGAGAGCGTTGTTGTAGGCTATCGCCTGCATAATCCAAGTGGTGTTGAAGTTTGGCACCTCAAACTCAAGCGACACATTGCCCTGGGCATCGCTCACGAGCATGGGTTTCCACAGAGCCACCTTCACGTCGCTCTCGCGCAGCTGCACCTTCTCGAGAGCAGCTTCGTCAACCTGCGCTGGACCTTCGGTTACAACAACTTCATTGAGAACTGCTTCTTCTTCATCGGCCAACGCATTTATTCCCGCTACACGCTTATCAACAGCCTTTGCCATTGGAGCTGGGGCATAACTATCGTCAACAGCTGTTTCATACAGAACCATACCACGGCCTGCACCAAGCAAATAATGCCCTCTGAAGTTCTCAAAGAAACTCTCATTATAGGTGTTGAACTCAGCAATCGAGGCTCTATTAGTGCTTAAGCTCTCATGGCTCCATGAGGGTCTGTTGTTAATGCCTCCAAACAGACGGTTCTCATCAAAAGACACAACACGCTTTCCATAGGTGGATGGACGGAACGACCACGTGTTGTCGCTGATGTCATTGATTGCCTTGTCCATCATCTCAAGCATCATGGCACCAGATTGCGGCTTGTCGTTCTCATCTACGAGGGTGAATGACCATTTCTCATTCTCACCCGAAAGAAGCTTGTCGCGGAAAGAGTTTACCTTCACCTTCAAGGCCTTAGCCTTGACATTGCTGTTCATGCGCAGTTCTTCGGTATAAACCTCATTGTTTGCCACGCTATAGAATTGAATGTTTAGGTAGCCACCAGGAGTGTTAGGTAAAGCAATGGCAAAGTCGTTGATGCCCTGCTTCATCTTTATCCATCCCTGCTTCTCCACTTTCTCTGCCGAAGAGGCTATGTAGTAGATGTAAGCTTCGGGGGTGCCAGTACCAATGGTGATGTGCGCCACATTCTTATCATCTACACTGCGTCCGTCATCGGGCATCCACATTGGCGAGTCTTTTACTGGGCTTGTCTTCTCACCCTTGCGGTAGAGGGTCACGAAGCAAGACGTTGTCTCGCTGTCGCCAAGCATATTGACAGTGACTTTGTATTTCCCTGAAG
>CALAVD010000425.1 GCA_937892085.1 uncultured Prevotellaceae bacterium | reverse complement strand
CAACCAATGTTCCAACCCTCAACAAGCACCTCGTCGAGGCCGTTCTTGGCGGCGAAGTCGATGTAGCGCTTCACCTCCTGGGTGTTGGCGCGATGGCGGCCATTGGGCTTTGCCTTGGAGTAGTCGGTCTCACCGAGTTTCACGCTTGGGAACTCGTCGGTGTAGTTCCATGCGCCATGTCCCACAATCATCTCCCACCACACGCCACAGTACTTGGTGGGGTGAATCCAGCTGGTGTCCTCAATTTTGCAAGGCTCGTTGAGGTTGAGAATGAGGCTTGAGGCGAGCATGTCGCGGGCATCGTCGCTCACCATCACGGTGCGCCAGGGAGTGTGGCATGGAGCCTGCATGCAGCCTTTGTAGCCAGTGGCGTCGGGAGTAATCCACGATGTGAACACCATGTTCTTGTCGTCGAGATTGAGGTGCATAGCTCCATAGTTGACTAATGCCGCCTCATGCAGGTTGAGGTAGATGCCGTCGTCGGTCTTGAGCTGGAGGGAGGTTTGCACTCCGGTAGGCGAGAAAATGGTTTGTGATGCGTTGTCCCACACCACGGCGTCGCGCATGCGGTCCTCGGTGTAGTCGGTGCGTCGCTTGCCCGTGCCGTTGGGGTCGTCCCAGCGGGCGCAGGCGGTAATGCGGCTGCGAATGTCGCTTAACCGAGTCTCTTGTGTGGGATATTCCTGGGTGTCGTAGTCGCCGGCTATCCACCAGGCTCGGTGGTTTCCTGTCATGGCAAACTCACTCTTCTCTTCCTTGATGATGAAATAGTTGAGGTCGTTCTGCAGGGGGAACTCATAACGGAATCCCATGCCATCGTCATAGACACGGAAACGGATTGTCATGTGGCGGTTGGCACTCTGCTGGTAGAGATTGACCTCAAGTTCGTTGTAGTTGTCGCGAATGGTCTTGTATTGCCCCCACACAGGAGTCCAGGTGTCGTCGTGCGAAGTCACTTGCGAATCGGTCACGGTGAAACCGTCGAGCAGATTGGTCTCGTCCATGCCTTTGCTGGCATGCTTGTCGGGTGCCAGCTCAAATCCTAAGTGGCTGGGGTTTATCACCATCTTGCCTTTGTAGATGACTTCGTAGGTGGGGCGTCCTGTATCGTCGAGCGAGAACACCACCTGCACGTTGCCGTTGGGCGAGAGCACCTGCTGTGCAGCAGCTGTGAAGATGGCAAAGAATGCGACTATTGCTGTTAAAACTTTGATTTTCATAACGATGTGGTTAGGCATTAGTTTAAAGGTTCTAGATTTTCTATATTGACTAGAATTTCTAGAACCTATAGTTGGAAAATTAACGATAGCTTTGAGCGATGAGTTGCTTAATCTTAGCGTTAAACTCGCTGTTGTTCATGAGATCTTCGATAGTCATGTGCATGCGGTAACGCCAGTAGTGGCGTGGGTTAGCAGGAACGTTGATGCGCTCGGCGTTGGCATCGGGCAAGCGCAGTTCCTCGTCAATCGAAAGCCAGTCTTGCAAGCTGAGCAGGCACAGCATTGATGGGCTGTATAGGTGCTGGGCAACGATGTCGCGTGCAAGCCATCCGGGCAGTGGATGAGGTGCGGGTCCTGATTTCCACATCACCTCGTTGTAGTATTCCTGCGACAGCTGCCAGTCCTCGTCCCACCACTGGCGCAGGGTGCTCATGTCGTGGGTGCTGATGGTGCTCACCGAGCGGTAAGGATTGCTTTGCAGGTTGCCAAATTTTAGTTTGTTGTCCTTTGGCATCGACTGAATTTCAAGGCTCAAAATCTTAAGCTCGTTCATTACCCAAGGCACGCAGTCGGGCACCATGCCAAGGTCCTCGGCACACACGAGCATGCGTGTGGCTTGCACCAGGCGTGGCAGCTTTTTCATTGCCTCGTGATACCAGAAGCGGTTGTTGCGGCGATAGTAGTAGTCGTTGTAGAGGCGGTTGAAGGCTTCCTTGTCGTTGTCCCACAGTGCTTCGTAGATGAGTGCGAGCTGGGCGGTGATGCGTGGGTGGAACTTGTTGGGATCCTTGCGGTCGCGCACAAAGAGCACGTTGTTGACGAGCGAGAACAGACCGTCGCGCACCCACTTGTCGTCGTCGGTGGTCTTGCCCGCGAAGGCAGCCTCTATCTTGCGCTGAGTGTCGAACTCGGGACGCATCTTCCAGATGTCGTCGTGAGCGTGCTGCAAGAAGATGTCGCGCACGCGCTGGGCGTGAGGACCAAACACGCGGTCGATAATCCAGTCGGCGATGAATGGCTCGGTGAAGAACTCTTCCTGCCAGCGCAGTCCGTAGCCCTCAATCTCCTCGCGGGTCATGCCCAGAGCTGGTGAGAACTGGCCTAGCAAGCCTTGAACCGAACTGATAGGAATCTCCCAGA
>CALAVD010000424.1 GCA_937892085.1 uncultured Prevotellaceae bacterium | reverse complement strand
CAGAGGGTGAAGAGCTCGGTCAGCTTGTCACTGACGGCATTGTAGCCGTTCACCCCGTCCACGGGCTGGGCCACGATCTCCTCGGCCTGCTCGCACAGCACGACCTTGGCGTTGTAGTTGTTCTGCTCCTCGGCGAAGAGCTTGTCGTAATGCTCGCGGCGGCGCTGGTTGATCTGGTCGGACGCGGTCTTGAAGCGTTCCCAGATCTCCTCCTTCTTGTCGTCCGGCACGGGGCCGATCTCCTTCCACTGGCGGTGCAGCTCCTGCAGCTCGTTGAACGACTGGTTGACGGATTCCTCAAGGAGGAGCGACTCGGCCTTCTCGCAGAGGAGGAGCTTGCTTTCGAGGTTCTTCTTGTAGTCGAGCATACGCATCTCGCGGTTCATGCGGACGATGTCGAAGAATTTCTCGATGTAGAAATGGTAGTTCTGCCAGAGGTTGGTGGACTCGCTTTGCGGCACGGGGCCAATGGCCTTCCACTGCTCCTGGAATGCTTTCACGTGGTCGTTGAGGACCTTGAGGTTGGTCTCGGTTTCGAGGAGGCGCTTCAGTCCCTCGATGATATTCGTCTTGGCTTCTAAATTTTTCTGTTTCTGTTGTTCGAGCTCCTCGATGAAGGCGGCCTTCTTGTCCTTGTACGTCTGGAAGGCGGCATTGAAGCGGGTTTCCAGCTCATCGGGCTCGAGGGTGATTTCCGGGGCGGCGGCGGGAGCCTCCTTCCCCTCTTCGGGATTCCCGGCGGCTGCGGCGGCCTCGGCGGCGGCGACTTTGGCGGGGCCGGGGCTGGTTCAAAGTTCTAAAATCACATTTTTCATTCCTTTTAATTCCTTTATGACTGAATTCTTTAACAAAATAGGCGAAGCTATTATCGCCACAGCCGACATGCTGTGCGAATATCCCGAATTCCTGCTGCTGATTGGTGGCGGACTGTTCCTGTTTATCTATTCCAGGGCCGTGTCGCTCAGGCGACTGCCGCAAGCCATTAGCGTGCTGCGAGAGAAGCAAGCCGGCAACAGCGGCAAAGAGACAGGGCAAATCAGCTCGGTGCAGGCTTTGCTCAGCGCCATCGCCGCCACTGTGGGAATGGGTAACATCGCCGGTGTGGCGGTTGCGCTTACCGTGGGCAACGGCAACCCTGGCGTGATATTCTGGATGTGGGTGAGCGCCCTGGTGGGAATGTGCACCAAGTTCTTTGAGGGAACGCTCGCCATCATGTACAAGGGCAAGGACAGCGCTGGCGAGGTGCAAGGTGGTCCCATGTATATCATCACTAAGGGCTTGGGAGAAAAATGGAAACCTCTGGCGGTGGCTTTCGCCATCTTCGGACTCGTGGGCACCCTGTGCGTGTGGCAGGCCAACCAGCTCGTGGAGTCGGTAACCACCGTTTTCACCACCCCTATGGGTATCGAGAACACGCCGTGGCTGCGACTCATCATGGGGCTCGTGATGGTAGTCATCGTGGCAGCCGTGATACTGCGAGGCATCAAGAGCATTGCTGCCATAGCCTCGAAGATGGTTCCACTCATGGTGTCCCTCTACCTCATCATGGTGCTCGTGATAATGGCATTGAACTACGACAAGATACCAGGAGTGTTCTCCTCTATTTTTGAAGGCGCATTTACCTTCGAGGCAGGACTCGGAGGCTTTGCCTACGTGGCACTGATAGGCGCGCGACGTGCCGCCTACGTCAACGAGGCAGGTATCGGTACCGCCTCGATGATGCACGGTGCCAGCAAGAACACCGAGCCAGTGCGCGAGGGACTTATCGCCATGCTCGGGCCAGCCATCGACTCTGGACTGATTTGCACCCTCACCGCAATACCCATCATCATCGCCGGCAACTACATTGGCGTGGGCAACGACCCCAAGGGTCTGGCGATTGCCTTAGGAGCCTGGCAGCAGCTCATCCCCCACGTGGGGCATTACCTGCTCATGATTATCGTGTTCTTCTTCGCTTTCTCCACCATGTTCACCTATAGCTACTACGGCCTCAAGTGTACCAATTTCCTCTTTGGTGCGCACAACGCCAAGTACTACAACTACTACTACCTCGTAATGATCGTGGTGGCTGCTGTGGTGCCTCTGAAGGTGGTGGTGGGATTTATGGACATCGCTTTCTTCCTCATGGCATGCTGCACCATGACAGCAATCCTGCTGCTCTCCCCCAAAGTGATAAAAGCCGAGAGAGAATATTTCAAGAAAACTAAGAGATAAAAGGCAATAACGGCAAGTGTGATTTCAAGCGGCATCGAGGCCCATCATGGGTGGTGTTTGGTGGTGCGTCGCACCTGCGACGTTCAAGACCCCGTTTCGCGATATAGAGGGTGGCGAGAACCCCTATCGTCACAAAAAAAGAAAGAGCGAATAGTGCCGAAGCACATCTTCGCTCTTCTCCTCTCTCCACTGCGGTGCGTACAGGACTCGAACCAGCGACCTCCTGCGTGACAGGCAGGCATTCTAACCAACTGAACTAACGCACCAGTTTGGAATTGCGGTGCAAAGTTACACACATTTTTCAAACTGGCAAAATTTTTACCACTTTTTTTCAAAAAAAAATGCATTTTTGCCTCTTTTTCCCTTTAATACCATAAATAATAGGCTTGTTTTCACGCATTAAGAGCGATAATTATTCATTTAAATAAGAAAACTATCACAATTTTGCTACTAAAAGGGGTAGTTTTCACAAAAAAACGATAAAATAGCTTATAATTATTTGGAAATTATGTTATTATGTTTTTATTTTGCGTTTTAAATAATGAATTTAATAGAGAGAATAAAATGAACAACACCACTAAAGATTTAACGGTGCGAGAACGTGAAGTTCTAAAGTTTCTTGTTGAGGGATTGAGCAGCCGAGAAATAGCCGAGAAACTATACATCTCAATAAATACTGTTCAATATCACCGCAAGCAATTGTTGCACAAGACTGACTCGCGCAACGTTGCCGAACTAATAGGTAAGGCTTACAGATTTAAATTAATCGATTTAGATTGATGAACACAAAGCGTCATCAAGGTAATATTAACTTTTAACCATCCCAAGATTTCTCAAGGGATGGTTTTTTGTCTCCTGCTTTCAAGCTTCTTCTAAACTTGAAGGCTATGAATTGTTGAGAACATGTCACGTTCTCCGTCCAACTTAATCGATAATCTCGAAACCTGTGTAGCGTTGCAGAGCTTTGGGGATGCAGATGCCCTCGGGAGTCTGGTTGTTCTCGAGCAGTGCAGCCACGATGCGGGGCAATGCTAATGCCGAGCCGTTGAGGGTGTGGCACAGGTGCGTCTTCTTGTCGTCGCCACGATAGCGGCACTTGAGGCGGTTGGCCTGATAGGTCTCGAAATTAGAAACCGAGCTCACTTCGAGCCAGCGCTTCTGAGCTGCACTCCACACCTCAAAGTCGAAGGTGATGGCACTGGTAAAACTCATGTCGCCACCACACAGCCTCAGGATGTGCCAGGGCAATTCGAGTTTCTCAAGAAGTCCCTGCACATGGTCTTTCATCTCCTCGAGGGCGGCATAGCTGTTCTCCGGGCGCTCGATGCGCACAATCTCCACTTTGTCGAACTGGTGCAGGCGGTTCAGGCCGCGCACGTCCTTGCCGTAGGAACCGGCTTCGC
>CALAVD010000423.1 GCA_937892085.1 uncultured Prevotellaceae bacterium | reverse complement strand
TATAATATATGGATTTATATAATAATATATAATATTATATATTATATATTATTATATATCATATACATGGATGTGTGATTCACAATTTCTTATTGTGACTTATTGTGACACTTCCCCACTCCGCCGCGCCCCGCGACTGAGGCCGAAAAACTTAAGCCTGCGCCCGTGGAAAATTAAGCAATGGCGCAGGGCGAAAAAAAGCAGCGGCCATGCCCCGCATGGGGTGGTCGCTGCATGCTACATCTAAACTCTTAACTCTAAGCTCTAAACTAAATCAGAAAGCGAGGACAGGGCGAACACAAAAGTATTGGTTCCCTTCGGTCTTAGTGTAGGTGTTCACGATGAAACCGTAGTATTCGCCTGTGCTGCGAACGTCGGTGGTCACCACCACGGCCAAGTAATAGGCGTTCTCGGAACTCGTATAGAACCGCCAGAGATTTTTCAAATTCTTAATACTTTCATAGTTGCCTTCACCAGCCTTCGCAAGGGCTGTCTCCCACTTGTTGATAGCGGTGAGGCATTGTCAAAACCTTTATCGCCCCATTTGATGTCACCCTCGTTCACGCCGCCTAAGCCCATCGTCATCCTTATCCACTGCTGGGCAGTAGGAAGGAACCAGCCCGTGGTGCCTTCAGGACCTGCTGGCTTGTAGTTCCATGCTTTATAGGCTGTTGGGAAGTTCTTGTCAGCACTTGCCTTCTCTATCAACGTCTTGGTGTTGTCGTAGCCGCTCACATTCTCGGTGCGCAGCATGGTGCCCTACCCCAATGACTAAGGGGTGGTGTCACCGTGCTGCAAGCACGCTCTGCATGAATTCCAATAACGCTTATTACGTGCAAAGATACATATCACAGAGGAATTCTCAAAAAGGAAATGGCAAAAAGTATCAGAACTTCAAGCCGATAAGGGATTTCTTGGCAAGAAAATGCGAATTTTAACAAAATAATTGGCGGGAAATTTGGAAGATTCAAAAATACTTTGTATTTTTGTAGTCGGAAATCAGTGCGCATTTTTGGTTTCTATAAAGCGCGAAAAGTGGGCGTTCTGCCAAACACTTTAACCAATCACACACATATAGATTATGTCTATCAGAGTAAAAGCCAAACAAACGCTTATGGGCGTAGGTGAAAACAAGGGAAAGTATCGCTTCCTGCTAACCGCGATCCGTTATAACACACTGAGTGCCGACAAGGTGATTCAAGAAGCGGCTCTGCGCTCTGGTCTGCCCAAGGCGAGCATCAGCGCCGGCTGGAATGCCATTGGCGACGTGGTGATGGCATGGGCCACCGAGGGGCATAGCGTGGCAGTGCCTGGTCTGGGCCACCTGCAGTTCAAGATCCGCGCCAAGAGCGTGGAGAACGTGGAGGATGTGGCGAGCTCGCTCATCACCAGCCGCAGGGTGAACTTCGTGCCTTGCACAGAGATCAAGCAGGCTCTGCAGAACACCAGCGTGAACATAGAGTGCTACGACAAGGACGGCCTGCTCATCAAGAACGTGACCTCGAAGGACAAGAACGACGTGGAAGACCCCACCGATGAGAACCTGACTGAGAACGAGGGCAACGAGGGCGGCAACGCTGGCGACACTAACACCGATGTCGGCGGATTAGGGTAAGAGAGAGATGGAGAGATGGAGAGATTGAGAAATTGAGAGATGGAGAGATGGAGAGATTGAGAGATGGAGAGATTGAGAAATTGAGAGATGGATCATTAATGCTGCGCAGCGTTTTCCCTCTACATCCGGATGGCAAAATATCTCAATATCTCAATATCTCAATCTCTCAATAAATAAAAGAACAAAAGCATTAGCAAAGTGAACAGGAAAGAGATCATCAAGTATGTGGTGCAGTTGGCCATAGCCATACTCACTGCGATAGGAACCACGCTGGGAGTGACCAGCTGTATGTAAGCGCAGATGCCGCAAGGAACGTGAATCCTTACGGCATCTTTTGTTTTTCTACCACTACTGCCACACGCGAAGTGTCACAATAAGTCACAATAAGAAAATGTGTCGCACATACATACTACTTCGTCATCTCGAAGCCGAGGCGCACACCGTCGAAGTTCTTGCTGATCTCGCCAATGGCTTGGAGCGACTGGTCGCCACTGAGCTGGGCGATGGTCTGGAGTATCTGCATGAGGCGCTGGCTCTCTACCATGAGACCGATGGTGTTGGCATTGCGCTCCACATAGCAAGGCACTGTGAGAAGCAGGCTCTGCAGCGTTATCTTACCCTCGTCTGGACTGAAGGTGTACTGGCCGCTGAAACTCTTGCCATCCACCTTGGCGGTGAAGGTCTTGTCTTCCTTGAAGGTGAACTGCGTGTTGCTGCTCTTAATGCCCACCTTGTCGTAATACTCCTTGAGCTGCGTCTTCACGCGCTGAGCTGCCACAGCACCACCCGCCTTGGCCAAGGCGTTGTCGCTGGTGAAGGCACAGCCTGGCTGACTGTACTTCCATGTGCCATAGAGGTCGGCCTCGGTGAGTTTGTTGAGTCCAAGTACATTGCCTAAGATGCTGCCTAGCACGGAGATAGCATCGTTTGTTGTAGTTTCGCTACCAGTCTGCGTGGTGCCTTCTGTGCCACTACCCGCACCCGTCATCATGGTGCCGCAGCTGTTCAAACTCATGCCTGCTGCAATGAGCAAGCAGATAATCATTGTCTTTTTCATCTTCTTGAATTATAAATTATGAATTATGAATTATAAATTATTAATTATGTATGAGCAATTCTCTCAATTTTTGCATCTTTGCATCTTTTAATTTTTAATGATTATCCGCAACCAGCCGATAGGTTTCTATTGTAGATTCGATG
>CALAVD010000422.1 GCA_937892085.1 uncultured Prevotellaceae bacterium | reverse complement strand
CTCCGCAACGTGGCTGCGATGATGTTCTGTGAGCACCCCGAGAAGTTCTTCCCCTACATGCAGGTGGATATTGTCATCTTCCCGCAAGGCAGAATTAATGGTCCCGACAATTTCAGCGAGACGACCATCTACGGCAGCGTGCCGCAACTGGTGAACGGTGCGCTGAACCACCTGAAAAGCACCGTGATTCGTGAGCATGTGATAAAACAGAGAGGCGTGGCCGAGAGTTTGCGATTCTTCAACTACCCGATTGAGGCACTCGAAGAAGCCATTGTCAACTCGCTGTACCACCGCGACTACAGGCAGCATGAACCCGTCGAAATCTCAGTGGAACCCGATGGCATCCACATCCTCAGTTTCCCCGGTCCCGACCGCTCCATCTCGGCAGCAGCCATCGAAGCCGGAGAGATGCTCCACTCACGCCGTTACCGCAACCGCCGCCTCGGTGATTTCTTGAAGGAACTCGACCTCACCGAAGGTCGCTCAACCGGCATACCGACCATTCAGAACGAGCTGAAGAAAAACGGCTCACCACGCGCCACCATTGAGACCAACGATGAACGCTCATTCATCAACGTCTTCATCCCCATCCACGAGGGTTGCGGCGACACCGTCATCCTCAATGACCCAAAGAATGACCCAAAGAATTTGTCAGAAAGGCAAAAACTTATCATGCAAATAATTTCGGAAGACCGCACCATCACCAGACAACAGTTGGCCCAAAGAACCAACATTTCAGACAGCACTATCAAGCGCGAAATCGCCCAACTGAAAGAACTTGGCTATATCGAGCGCATCGGCGGAAAGACCTTTGGTCACTGGGAAGTCAAAGACAATTAATGGAAAAAATCAACAATATCGTCACGCTAAAAACGTTTTCATTATATGGCTGTAGAATCACATGATAAAAGTTTAAAAGACCTGCTGGAGTGGGTCGAACAAGGCAAAGCGCAGTTACCCGACTTTCAGCGTAGCTGGGTTTGGGATGACAACAAAATTTGCAAACTCATTGAGAGCATCACATCTGGCTTCCCAATGGGCGCTGCAATGTTCCTTGCATACGGTGGTGAACAAGTGCGCTTCAAGCATCGCACATTCTCTGGAGTAACGCTAACATCAAGCGTGACACCCGATTGGCTGGTGCTTGATGGTCAACAACGTCTAACTACCCTTTTCCAAGTCTTAAAAAGTAAAGGCGCTACCACAACACGTCTTGACAAAAACAGAGACATTGACGTTGAGAGATATTACTATCTTGACATCAAGAAATGTCTTGACCCTAATGGAGACCGTCTTGACGCTATCATCTCAATGCCAAAGTCTAAGCAACTGACTACGGACATTGGGCGAACTGTAACACTCGACCTATCAACACGTGAAAAAGAGTTTGAGAACCTGATGTTTCCATTGAATATCTGTTTCTCATCAAATGATGTTGATGACTGGCGATATGAAATGGAGAATTTCTATGGTGCTGAAAATGAGTATCGCCTTCTGTTTCGCGATTTTAGTCAAAAAATCCTTCGTTCAATTCTCGAATACAAAATGCCTGTTATCCAGCTCGACAAAGAGACATCAAAGGAGGCTGTTTGCCAAATCTTCGAGAATGTGAATACTGGTGGCGTACCACTCACAGTTTTTGAGCTTGTCACCGCGACCTTTGCCGCTGACGCTTATAAGTTCCCTGAGTGGGAACATAAAGGCCTACGGCAAGACTGGGAAGACATAAAACAATCGTTTGCTCAAAAGAGCAATGGCGAGTTGTTGAAAGAACTCACCGGTGCAAACTTTCTCGCCTCCATGTCGCTGCTTGTCACATATCATCGTCGTGTCAGAGCAACTGATGACGAGAAAGAGAAAGTCGCCGTTACTTGTAAGAAACGAGACATCTTAAAACTTGATCTCGAAGACTACCTTGCACATCACGATGCACTCGTTCAAGGCTATTGCGATGCAGCAGATTTTCTTGTGCATCAAGGAATATACCGCTCAAGAGATCTGCCATACACCTCGCAACTTGTGCCTCTTGCGGCCATCTTTGCTTACGACAAAGAGACCCGGTGCTTACTTATGTATGGCAACAACAAGGAGAAACTTGCTCGCTGGTACTGGTGCGGCGTGTTCGGCGAACAATATGGCGGTGCCAATGAAGCACGTTTCGCGCTGGACATCATTGGAGTATTCCAATGGATGAATGGCGGCGAAATCCCTGACACCGTTTATAGAGCAAGCATACAACCCACTCGGTTACTCACTATGCAAACCAGAAACAGTGCCGCTTACAAAGGTGTCATGGCTCTTATCATGCAAGGGTCTCCGCTCGATTTCATGAACGGGAACCACATGGATATCGCTTCGTACATTG
>CALAVD010000421.1 GCA_937892085.1 uncultured Prevotellaceae bacterium | reverse complement strand
GCATCTACACTTCTTGCAAGCAATATAACATATACTCCAAAAGATTCTACATGGAAAGTAAATAATGTAGAAGCAGCTATAGATAGTTTAAAATTATCTAAAACAAGTGATAATTATTCAACAGAAGAGAAAGTAGTAGGTACATGGATAGATGGGAAACCTTTATATCAAAAAATAATAATATCTAATCAAGAATTAAAACATGCAACATCTTATCAAATAACATCAGAAGGAAATGTTGAAACACTTTTTAAAGCAGAACATATAAGAAGCTATGTTTCAAAAGAATCGGCTTGGTACTATGGGGAATATAATGTAGGTGGAAACGATTATATTCATATTCTTCCATCAGTGCAAAATGGTAATATTAGTATTTATGTTCTTAGTGCTAAGCAAAGTCTTACTAATTCTATGTTTTTATTAAATATCAATTCATCATAATCTTTAAACCCTACATTTAACTCTTTCCCTGTTGTAAAATCAAATACTGTTTGTGCAATTCCACCGAATACACTCAGCAATATCCCATCGATGCCGAGGAGCCACTCTACACAAAGACGATTGACGCACAAAAGCTGTGGAACAAAATCGTCCATAATGCTTGGAAGAGCGCAGAACCCGGCGTGCTGTTCTGGGACACCATCACCCGCGAGGCGGTTCCCGACTGCTATGCCGACCTCGGCTTCCGCACCATTTCCACCAACCCATGTGGCGAGATTCCTCTGTGTCCCTACGACAGCTGCCGACTCATTGCGGTAAACCTTTACAGCTATGTCGTTAACCCATTTACAAAGGATGCTTACTTCGACTTTGATCTTTTCAAGGAGCACATTGGTTACACCCAGCGCATGATGGACGACATCATCGACTTGGAGATGGAGAAGATTGAAGCTATACTCGTTAAGATAAAGCAAGACCCCGAAACAGAGGAGGTTAAGCAGACGGAGTTGAACCTTTGGACTAAGATTAGAAACAAGACCCTGAAGGGGCGTCGCACTGGTGTGGGAACCACTGCCGAAGGCGATATGATAGCCGCTTTGGGACTCACCTACGGCACTCCTGAGGCTACTGAGTTCTCGGTGTCGGTACACAAGGCTCTTGCCCTTGCCGCTTATCGCTCGTCGGTAAATATGGCTCAAGAGCGTGGCGCATTTGAAATTTATGACGCTAAGCGTGAGGAGAATAACCCCTTCATCAACCGCATCAAGGATGCCGACCCAGAGCTATATGACCTGATGGTAAAACATGGTCGTCGCAACATAGCCTGCTTGACTATCGCCCCAACCGGCACCACAAGCATCTTGACTCAGACGACCTCGGGCATCGAACCGGTGTTCCTGCCAGTATATAAGCGTCGTCGCAAGGTTAATCCCAGCGACAAGGACGTGAGGGTTGACTATGTGGATGAGTCGGGCGACTCGTTTGAGGAGTATATCGTCTATCACCACAAGTTCATCACATGGATGCAGACTAATGGCATAGAGGTGCGTGATGACTACAGCCAAGAGCAAATCGAGGAATTGGTGGCTCGTTCTCCATACTTCAAAGCCACCAGCAACGATGTTGACTGGCTCAACAAGGTGAAGATGCAGGGCGCTGTGCAGAAGTGGGTTGACCACAGCATCAGCGTTACCATCAACCTGCCCAACGACATCAGCGAGGAAATGGTAGGCAAGCTTTATGTTGAGGCTTGGCGCTCGGGCTGCAAGGGCTGCACAGTGTATCGCGACGGCTCGCGCAGCGGCGTGCTAATTTCGCTTGCCGGTGATGGCAAGAACAAGAAAAAAGAGGAGAAGAAAGCTCACTACATGGCCGAGGAGGAGCACATCCTCAAGCGTCCTGTGGAACTGGAGGCCGACGTGGTGCGTTTCCAGAACAACAAGGAGAAGTGGATTGCCTTCATAGGCTTGATTGACAATCGTCCCTACGAAATATTCACTGGTATTGCCGATGATGAGGAAGGCATTTTCTGTCCGAAATCTGTGACTAAAGGCAAGATTATCAAGGCGGTAAATGAGAATGGTGAGAAACGTTACGACTTCCAGTTCATCAACAAGCGCGGCTTCAAGACTACCATCGAGGGCTTGAGCGAGAAGTTCAACCCCGAGTTCTGGAACTATGCCAAGCTCATCTCGGGAGTGCTGCGCTATGGTATGCCC
>CALAVD010000420.1 GCA_937892085.1 uncultured Prevotellaceae bacterium | reverse complement strand
CATACGAGCTTCAAGTGTGACTGGAGTTCAGACGTGTGCTCTTCCGATCTATGCCTTTGATGGGTTCCAGGTTACTAGCATCCAGCACGTAGCCCGATACCTCCATCGTGTCAATATGGTCACCCGTAGAGAAACTGTAGGTGTAACTGCCCATGGGGTTGCCCTCGTTGTTGTCACTGATGGCATCGCTGAAGTCGATGGTATAGGTCGTGTTCTCTTTCAGCGTGTCCTGCAGTTCCACGATAATCTTCTTGCCAGCCGCCTTGATCTCCGGCACCTCCAACTGGGGTGGGGAGACGATGACCTTGTTGGTGGCATCCTCCAGTTTGATATATTCGTTGAAGAGGATGGCGATCTTCTTGGACTTGACGTTCGTCGATTGGTCAGCCGGTTCGCTGCCAATCACCACTGGCGGGTCGTCGTCGAACCAGCCGCCATCGGGCGATCCCATCCGGGCACAGGAAGTGAAAAGTGAGAAGGTGAGAAGGTGAGAAAGTGAGACAATGAGTAGTGCTACTACCATTGTTACCTTCCGCATCGTCAACCTTTGACTAGATATATGTCTTTTCTTTCCCATTGGATGTCTTCTTTTCACCTTTTCACTTTCTCACTTTCTCACCTTTTCAAGCATTCAGTTTGATCAGTTGCTCGATGGTCTCCCGACTGTTGCTCAGGCGGGGCACCTTGTGCTGGCCGCCGAGTTTGCCTGTCGAGGCGAGCCATTGGTCGAAGAGTCCGCGGCGTGCCACCACCACCTCGGGTGCGTCGAGGAAGATGCTCTGGTAACGCTTTGCCTGGTAGTCGCCATTGACCTCTTGCAAATGCTTGTCGAGCAGGGCGGCAAACTCGTCAACGCTTGCCGGCTCCTCCTCAAACTCTATGAGCCACTGGTGGCGACCTTTGCTCTTGTCGCTGGCATAGACGGGTGCTGCGGTGTAGTTGAGCACTTGGGCGCCTGTCTCCTGCGCGGCACGCGTTATCGCCTTCTCGGCGTTATGTACCATCAGCTCTTCGCCAAAGGCGTTTATGAAACTCTTGGTGCGCCCTGCGATGTTGATTTTCACGGGGTTGAGCTGTTCAATGTGCACGGTGTCGCCAATGCGGTAGCGCCACAGTCCGTTGCAGGCGGTGATGATGAGTTCGTAGGTCTTTCCCTGCTCAATCTCCCAGATGGGCAGCACGTCGGGGTGGTCGCTGTCGATCTCGCTCAGTGGGATAAACTCGTAGAAGACGCCCACATCCAGCAGCAGCAGCATGGCGGTAGTGCTCCAGTCGCTCTGCGTGGCGAAGAACCCCTCGCTGGCATTGTAGGTGTTTAGGAAGTGCATCTTGCTCATGTCGCACAGGCGCTCATACTGCTCGCGGTAAGGCTCAAACGCTATGCCGCCATGGAAGAACACCTCCAGATTGGACCACACCTCGTGGATGCAATCCTTGCCAGTTGCTTTTAGCACCTCCTTGATGACGGTGAGGAACCACGAAGGCACACCGCTCAGGTTGGTGATGTTCTCGCCCTTGCTTGCCTCGACGAGTGCGGGCAGTTTAACTGCCCAGTCCTCGAGCAGTGCGATGCGCTTGGAGGGCACACGGAACAGGTTGGCAATGGGATTGATATTGTTGATGAGCGTTGCCGAGAGGTCGCCCACGCGGGTGCCAGGCTTGAGGTTCAACTCATTGGCAAACGAGCCGCCCAAAATCAGTGCCTTTCCAGAGAAAAGACGGCTCTCGGGGTTTAGGTTAAGATAATGCGACACCACGTCGCTGGCACCCTTGTAGTGGTTCCAGCGCAGCGACTCTTGGGTGATGGGAATGTACTTGTGATTGCCGTCGCTGGTGCCCGAGGACTGCGCGAAGTTGTAGCATCGCCCGGGCCACAGCACGTCTTTCTCGCCACTCACCATGCGCATAATCTGAGGCTGCAGGTCTTCGTAGCGATAGAGCGGCACACGGGTGGCAAACTCTTTATATGTGCGGCAAGTGGAGAAGTCATATTTGCGCCCAAACCAAGTTAAAGCAGCTTTCTCAATGAGTTTCATCAGCTGCTCCTGCTGCACACTATCGGCATGGTCGATGTAGCGCGCATGATCTTTCAAGCGCGAGAACAGTCGTGGACGGGCTATGGGAGTGAAATTAAGCAAAACCAGAGGTAAGTGTTAAGTGTTAAATGTTAAGTTTGCGCCTTGCGGCACACGTGTTGACAACATTAGCTACGTTCTAATATTGCATTACAAAATTAATGCATAAACCATTTATAGACAAATTTTGTGAAAAAAAAATATCAAAGGAGAGAATCCGGCGTTGTAGATTCTCTCCTTTTTTTAATTCTTGTTGTTCCTGCTATTGCTTAGCGGAGCTTGGTGTAGCCGTAGGCGGCGTTGTCGCCGAGTTGCTCCTCGATGCGGAGGAGCTGGTTGTACTTGGCCATGCGGTCGGTGCGGCTCAGCGAACCGGTCTTGATC
>CALAVD010000419.1 GCA_937892085.1 uncultured Prevotellaceae bacterium | reverse complement strand
ACCCGCGAGGCACATTAGTGGCATTTAGGCTGATGGTGTTTTTGTTAGTGGCTTGATACTCGCCTTGTAGGACAAACTTGTTTTTATCCTGCACCTGTTGAGCTTCGGTGAGCTGCATGGTGTAGAGCTCTTGATACACATATTTGTCGGCTATGGCATCATTGCCAATCATCTTGCGCAAGTGCGAGCCGAATGGCTCTACAACGGGGAAGATTACCTTGCCACCTGAGGTAGTGATGGTGTAGCCCTCTATGAAGTCGAAGCGACCATCGGGATTGAAGTTGTTGTTGGCATCTAATCGGTCAAGGTTCATCACGCGAAGCAATGGTGTCCCAGAGATATTGCCATCGTTGATATAGGGCAACTCTATACCTGTTGTGTCATTCAGATACTTGATATTGAGCTTGAAATTTGTGCTTTGCACTTGATAAGCACCAAGAGAATACACATTCTTCATCATCAGGTCCCACATTGGCACCTGAGTGTTGATTGTGGTGGATTTGAGCATCTTCACATAGAGTGACTGCTCTGTAGAGGTGATATCGTTGGCGAACTCACCCACTTGGTAAGTCTTGCCCATATAGGTGTACTGATAGGCGACGGCGAGTACCTCATCGCTTGCGAGTGCTGTGTTCAGTGAGATATAGCCTAACGATGAATTGAGTTTGTATTCATTTGACGACAACAGTCGGGCGCTCTCAATCTTCTCGTAATCCTTGCCGCCTTCAAAGTCGTAGGCTGAAAGGGGCGCCAACGCATTAGCGGCCTGACTGATATATCGAGCTTCGGGATAAGTTGTCTTAATCTCGTCAAGCAGGGTGTTTGAGGTGTTGGTGGGGTTGGCAGTTGATGAAGTGGGAACCCAATGGCTGTTGCCAATGTGAGTGTCTTCTCCAACGTCCATAAACGCCATGATGTTGCGAGACTCATTAAAGTTGCCACGCTTGTTGGTGACCCACACCTCGATTCGGGTGATATTAATACCGCTCGACACAAGTGGCAATTTTGCGGTCCAGGTGTCATAATTGTCACGGAAGAAGTGCGACAAGAAGAAGTGACGGTTCTGGTCATACTTGTCGGCTGTGATATAGAAATCAGTAGTCTGAGCTCCGCCGTGAGTGTTAACGGTTTGCGATTCTGAGTTTTGTTGAGAAACGAGAGCGGTGGCAGTGAGACGGCCAAATTGCAACTTCGTCTTGATACCAAAAAGTGCCGACCCGCCTCTAATGAGCTGCGAACCAGTAGTCATGCTCACATTACCAGCTTCTATGTTTTTGATTATCTCATCTTCTTTGCCCTCGTAGGCAAGTTTCAGGTTTCTGTTGTCAAACTCAAAGGTGGCATCGGTATTATAGGTCATGTTGAACTTCATCTTATCACCCACCGATGCCTGCACGGTGGCTTGAATCTTTTGGTCGAAGTCGAAATATGTTTTGCGCTTGGCGTTCATCGACAATGCCGGGTTGTCGGTCTTGTTGGTCTTAATGCCCATCTTGATTTGTACCGAACCCTGAGTCTTCAACTGCACGCCTCCAGGCCCGAAGACTTTCTCGAGGGGACCGAGTCCAAACTGCATGTCAAGGAAGTTGAATGGATTTTTGGCTTTTTCCTCGGCAGTCTCAGCATTCTTTTGCCTATAATACTCCATCATCGACTCTCTAAGTGTCAAGTTGTTGTATTCATCTGCTGTGAGGATGAATGGAGTGATGATGTCATAGTCGCCAATTTTGGTGTGGATGATGTAACATCCTGTTTCGTAGTCATATTCTGCCTCGGTAACGATATTGTTAGGATCTTTTAGGTCGGCGGCCCATTCTTTACTCTTGAGATCATCGTAGGTTGATGGCACTGTGGGGTGTACTCCATAGCGCATTTTTACGTTGTCATTCTTCTGATTCTTATCAGTGTTGTCTAAGGCAGGAGGCGGTGGAGGTAATGTTGGTTGGGTGTATTGTGCACGAGCAAAACCACCACCCAAAGCATAGAAACCTATGATAAGGAGCAGTGTAATCAATGTTTTGCGACTGTTTCCTGTTTTAAAAATCATTGTCAACAAAATTAATATCGCCCACACTCTTGTGCTATGCCTCAATTACATCATTTTCAAGGATTTCTTTATCGCTTCCTCTACAGTGATTGATGGCTCTTCCTTAAGCAGTTTGCGCAAGGCTTTTTGAGACATCTGCTGGGTAAAGCCAAGCATCACCAGCGCTGAAAGGGCTTCGTCATAGACAGCACTTGGAGCGTTATTATTATCTAATAACGTATCAGAAGCCATTTTTATTTTATCCTTAAGGTCAACTATTATTCTTTGAGCGGTCTTCGCTCCTATGCCCTTCACTGATTTCAGCATCCCAACGTTGCCACTGGCAATGCATTGCTCTAAGTCGGCTGGAGATAGTGAAGACAATATCATACGGGCGGTGTTAGGCCCTACACCACTGACGCTGATGAGCATTAGGAACAATTCTCGCTCATGTTTTGAGCTGAAGCCAAACAGCACGTGAGCATCTTCCCTAATCGCCTCATAAATATAGAGTTTAGCCGCCTCGTCATTCGGTATTTTCGACACCTCATTAAATGTTGTCAATGAAATGTTGATCATATAGCCCATGCCATGATTGTCAACCACAGCAAATGCGGGATTCAATTCTGCTATTTTTCCACTGATGTAATCGTACATATCACAAAAAAGTTATAATAAATTATAAACGATGAAACTCGGTATTTTTATATAAACTATCTGAAAAACATTTCAACAATTATTTGCTTTAATTGAAATATATTAGTTTTAAATGGTTGATTGCTAACAAATCACAAGATTGTTGTTAAAGAATTGCTTTAATTAAATGATTTGATTGGCTATCACCAATTTCTATTAGATTTTTATTATAAATACTTAAACGATGCTATTGCTTACAATCACCAAAAGCAGTAATTTTGCAAAAAAATTAATTTTATACATTTTGTCAAGCAGAGTTGAGGCAAGTAAAATCAAACTGCTATTGCCTTGTTAGCTCGTTTGCTTGTCAGCTTGTCAGCTAAAAATATGCTACTTTCGGAACTTAAAACTGGCGAAAAAGGCGTTGTAGTCAAGGTCATGGGCCATGGCGGATTTCGCAAGCGCATCATTGAGATGGGGTTTATCAAAGGGAAGACTGTTGAGGTGATTCTCAATGCTCCTCTGCAAGACCCTGTGAAATATAAGATTATGGGATATGAACTCTCGCTGAGGCACGATGAGGCTGCGATGATCGAAGTGGTGAGCAGTTCACAGTTCGCAGTTCAGAGTTCAGAGTTATTGGTCAATCGTGAACATGATGCGTCAACTGTGAACTATGAACTCTTAACTATAAACTATAAGAAGAAACGTCGCACAATCAATGTGGCGCTTGTGGGTAACCCTAATTGCGGCAAAACTTCACTTTTCAATTTTGCCAGCGGCGCTACCGAGCACGTGGGAAACTATAGCGGTGTCACTGTCGATGCCAAGGAAGGGGTGTGTCATTTTGAAGGATACACTTTTAACTTAGTTGACCTGCCAGGAACCTATTCCCTCACTGCATACAGCCCTGAGGAACTTTATGTGCGCAAGCAGATAATCGAGAAGACTCCCGATATAGTAATCAATGTTATTGATTCCAGCAATTTAGAGCGCAATCTCTACCTCACCACGCAGCTCATCGACATGAACTTGCGCATGGTGTGCGCCTTGAATATGTATGACGAC
>CALAVD010000418.1 GCA_937892085.1 uncultured Prevotellaceae bacterium | reverse complement strand
ATAGCGCATTAGTGTGGCAACAGCGGCACCTTCCTCGGCGGTGTAGGTTTCGTTATGTTCGACACCATTTTCATCATACCAAGCGCCATATTTGTCTTTCATGTTGTCCCAGTCGAAGGTGACTGCCGGCAGGGCGGCGTAGGTGAAACTCACGCTGTTCCAGGAACCAAGGTCAAGTGTTGAAGAGTAAGCCGGCAGTGGACCAACTTGCTCGGTAGGATATTTCCAGTAGTGGAGCACCATCGATGCCGAGGTGGCAGGGCAACCGGTATAGCATTGATACTGAGTGCCGCTATATGTAAACACACATTGGTCCCAGTAAGGAGCAGTTTGATCCCAAAGCGAAGTGAGCAGCGGACCTGTGACAGTGTTCACAAGGCCACCAGCCTTGAAGGTTGTGGGTTTCTCAACTTTTGCGTCGGGATGAGTGAGCAGCCAGTCGAGCTGTCGCTTGTAGCTGTCGAGCCACACTTGCATATTTGTGGGGATGCGGTTGAGGTTGAGGGGTCGGTCACCATAGGCGAGAATCTCCTCGGCACGGTCATCACCGGCAACAATCACAAATGTGGAAGCGGTGTTGAAAATATAATACACTGGCGTCGAAGCCGTCTCGCCCATCTCGGTCTTGATGAGCTTAGCCTCGGTGGCTGCGGGAGCCATAATCTTGCCGGCATACACCTTGTTGAAAAGGTACTGCTGGGCTTTTGTCTTCGCCGTTGACACATCAACCGGCGCTGCCATCAGTTGCAAGGCAACCATAGCAAGAGTGAGTAGCGATAAAAGTTTTCTCATTGTTATAATATAGGTTATTTAGGTGGGTTCTATCAATTAACTTGAGGTGTTTTTGATTTATTTTCGAGCAGATGCGAAGTTAAAGCAGCAGCGGCATAGCGGGCTATGTTGCAAGGATTTAACGAAGCAGATGCCGAAAAGAAACAAAAACAGCCAAGAACCCATCTCAACATTTTATTAATTTACAGAACCCACCTTTAATAATAATTGTGTATCTCCTTTAGTGATAAGCATGTTTAAAAAGTTGTCAAAGTTAGGAATAATACTCGACTTTTACAACTTTTTCTACGCAAAGAGCCGTCACACTCTCGTTTGACGGCTCTTTGTGTTATTAAGTTCTATTATTCTCCAAGGATAATGTTATAGATTACGGTAATATCTACTGTGGTGATGAATCCGTCGCCATCAATATCGCTGGTGGCAACATAGGTCTCATCGCCGTTTAGCAAGTAGTTGTAGAGGCAAGTGATATCAATAGTTGTTACCTCGCCGTCGCCGTTAACGTCGCCAAAAACAGGATTTTCCCCAGCATCGTCGTCGTCATCCTCAAGGATTACCGGCCATTTTTCTTGCCAAGAATACTTAACAGCGTTAGACCAGTCGCTCTCCTGTCCATCATAATAAACCGACTTAACATCATAGTACCAGTAGGCAAGGCCATTGTAGTGGCTCATATCGATTTGCTGGTTGCCTAATCCATTAGTGTAATAACCGAAATGGAAGCCTACACTGTCGGCAGGAATGTTGTAAACAAAAGTGGTGTCGCCATCCCATGCGGGGCGTATCCATTTAGGAGAACGCACATTTTCGGGCTCGCTGTAATCGCCATAATATACCTTGTAATCGGTAATGACAACACGATGGTCTTCTTCTTCATCTTCAGAATAGGGGTTGTAATAGTAAGTGTTCTTGAATGTGAAGAACGCATAATTAGTTGACATGTAGTCATAGCTTCCATTCAGTCCCCTCTCAATCATGAAAGTATAATACTTCTCAGGACCGGAGATTTCAAATGACTGAGAATTGGCGCCAAATGTCACCAAAAGCTCGCCATTACCATCCTCATTGTAGGGTTTCGCTTTGAACTTAAGTGTAAATTTCTTTTGATAAGAAGGTATCTGCACTGCATTCTCGTCAGACATTGGCGATACAAGAAAACCATTATTGCCAATCACGATGCCGCCCTCAGCGCCAGAGATGTTGGTGCCATACCATTCGGGGTGGTCGGTATAATCGTTAAGCTGCTCATAATCAGCATAGGTGTCGCCCTCGGAGCAATTAGAGAATTTCTCGCGGTAACCCAAGCCATCAAACTCGCAAGGATAAGTGCGCAGTGTATAGCTCTTTACACCGGGGCTCGAGCTCCAATGCATGAAAGCGGCCTCCTCTCCAATATCGGTAACTTCGTAAGCCTCGGGGGCAATAATCTCACCGTCATACAAGCCAGGAGTCTTGAAAGCTATCTCATAGAGGTAAGAGTAAGAATTGGAAATCACCACCTTGTAAACCTTCTCGGGGTCGAGCTCGCTTGATGAGAAGACTTCTACACCAGTAGTGGAGTTCTGCAAAGTCTCAATAGCAGTCGTGCCATCGGTGATAGAGCCGTCGGCATTCATGGTGCACTCAAAGATTTCCATCTTTGCCAAGTAATAAGAAGTATTGCTGCGATGGTATCCATACTGCTTGACCTGTGTACAGAATGTCACATAGAAGGTCTGCGTTTTTGTGGGCATCTTATATTTTGCCGAGTAAGCAGTATTAGAACCGAAGTAAGCAGCAGGACCTTGGAAAACGTCGGTAGCGGTCCATGGGTTGGTGTACTGTGTACCGGTGTCGCCATCAGTAATCTCGTTGGTGAACCAGTTTTGAGTATCATCGGTTTTCATTACACCATAGTTGGATAACGTGAGCCAATAGCTGTTACCCTGCTGGGTGTACTTGTAGATTGTCTCCATACCATCGACAGCAGCTCCCGCCTCGTCGATAGTGGCATACTTAGCGACGTTTAGATAAGCGTCACTGGCAGAGCCAGCAGCCATCATGGGCAGTGCAACCGCCATGACAGTCAAGAGGGATAATAGTTTTTTCATTCAATGTGAAATTAAGATAGTTAATATAGTTGTTTTTATAGTTGTTTTTTTTTATTTTTTACATTACAGCCGACAAAGTTACTAATAATTATGCTAATATGCAAAAAAGATGATTTTTTTCCACGGCAACCGCATCAAAATTTGAGATTGCAGATAAGTTCTTTCAAGTAATCTTG
>CALAVD010000417.1 GCA_937892085.1 uncultured Prevotellaceae bacterium | reverse complement strand
CGTTTTCACGCAACAAATTACAAATTGAAAGCAACGGTGATGGCCACGAGTCAAAGATAAGGATTGTAAATTCTCTCATCGGCAACGGTTGTCGTGTCACCATGACCGGGGACAATTATCGTGTCGGCAGGAAGTGTCATAATCTTAGTCTTTATCACTTCTATCAACTGCGTGAAGGAGCCTCCTAACAAATCGGTTCGCCCTATACTACTCTGGAATATCACATCTCCTGTAATAATTATCCCGCTATCGGCAATATAAAATGACAACGAACCAGGGGAATGTCCTGGCGTTTCAAGCACCTTGATATCCTCGCCGGCAAGTGTTATGATATCACCCTCCGAGAGCACATTGTCGATTATCAGAGGCGTAGAATCAATTTTCAGCCCAAAGCGTTGAGCTTGAAGTGGCATATTCTCGGCGTTAACACATTCTTGGGCACCAGCCTCAATCTCAACGCCATAGCGCTGTGCGAGCCACCTTGCGCCACAAGCATGATCGATGTGACAATGGGTGAGCAACAGGCACTTCACAGTAAGCTTGTTGCCGTCAATGAATGACGTGATCATCTCACGCTCGCTATCCTGCATCATGCCTGGATCGACAACTATGCACTCGCCACCTGGCACATTCCACAAGATGTAGCAGTTCATGCCAAAAGGGTTCATTGTAAATCGAGTAATCTTCATCTATTGTAATAGTTGAGGTCAAACAGAATAATAAACTATTTTCTTTGTCTTAAAGAAGTCTTCTTTGAAATAGCTACTTACCTCATCAACAAGAACATGGTTCTTATAACGAGACAGTTCAGCTTCGAGATCCCCACCCTTGAGGCACAGCAAACCATTGGGCAGGGCATTCTTATTCTCTGGGCTGATAAATCGGCGTACCAGTTTTAGCATATCTCCAAGCGACATCACGGCACGACTAACGACGAAGTCGAACTTGCCTTTCACCTCGAGGACGTCGCCATGCTGAAACGTGACATTCAACAGACCGGCCTGTTCTGCGATATCTTGTGCCACACGGAGTTTTTTGGCTATACGGTCAACGAGGTGGAACTTCACCTCAGGATAGTATATGGCAAGAGGCAGACCAGGCAACCCGCCACCTGTTCCCAGGTCCATCACTGCAGTGCCTGGCATGAATTTCACAAACTTCACAAGTGCCAAAGAATGCAGCAAGTGATTCACCTCGAGATTGGCGATGTCCTTGCGGGAAATGACATTTATCTTCTCATTCCATTCAGGATATAATCGCATCAGCAACTCAAACTGCTTCAACTGATTATCGCTTAACTCGGGAAAGTAGCTTCTTATAATATCCATTGAAAAAATTATATTCGATTAAGAGCAGAATCTTCACATTTAAAACGCATCAGATCCTCAAAAGGCAACAACAATGTGCTTTCACCAAGCGCCGGAACTGCAAGTGCGCCCGACACATAACACCAAGTTATGCCCTTGTCACTGAAGTAGAAATTATCAGTGACTGAAAGGTTTTGCAAGTTGTAATAACCTAAGTCGTTTAACTCATCTTCATTCTTAACACCCTCTTGTTCAAGAAGTTTGGATTTCAGCATTTCATTTATCTGTGCCTCACTGCCACTGATGAACAAATCATTATGTGTCATCTTTTTCATCAACTGCAAGTCGAGATTTACATATCCATGCGTAACTGAGGTTTTCTTGTCGTTCTTCTTAACTATCCTTTCACAACAAAACGACAGCAAGTCATTATTGTTATATACATTTGTAATATTTATCGTAATCTCAAAATTATCCACATCAATATCTTCGTAATCGTCTTCTACATATTCGCCATCGGTGGCAACTTGAAGTGGTGAATTCTGGTTGATTATCGACTTAGCGTAATTGTTTAAGGCTGCCTTTATATCGTCCACATCTTCAGGGGTGTTAAGAACGGATTTATAGAACAATTCCTTCAACTTTTGAGTACTCCCATTGTCTTTGTACTCCGTGGGATATGAAATGACAACGCGAGTCTTGATTTTGCACAACTCGCCATTGCTTTTCTTGAAGGCGTCATCTACTACTGTTGAGTCGGTAGCAAGAGTAACCTTATTATTTCCATTACACGAACTGATGGAAAGCAACAACAGTAGCATCAATGAAATTATAGAGTATAACGATTTTTTCTGGTCCATAGTTAACGATATTCTCTTTGTTCAGACCGCTAAAGTATAAAAAAAATTGTTAATAACGAAATAATAACCTGATTATTCAGCATTTTTGCCAAAAAATGCACTACTTTTGCCAATAAAATGAATAATTAAACACTAAAAACAACCATAAAATGATGAGAACTATTTTTAAATCTATAGCTATTATTGTCATTATGGCAATAGCGGGAAGCAACGCTAACGCTCAATCAACAGCAGTCGATAAAGTGGCGCAGCTCGACGACGTGTATTGCTACTACATGCCTGAATTTATGATTAAGGGGGTGGAGAAGCTCGGTGGCAATGACTTCCTAAAGGCAACGCCCATACCTTCGGGGATGCTGAAGAAAGTTAAGAGCATTCAGTTTATCTCTACCAGCAAGAAGAAAGCCGTGAAAAAGGCACAGAAAATTCTCAAAGACTTTGATGACACCAATAAATATCAAGTTATTTTCCGCTCAAGCACCAACAAGACCGAAAAAGTAGCCATCTACGCCTACCCGGCACGCAGCGAGAGATTCAATGAAGTTGTATTGCTCATTAATGAGCACGACCGTCAACTCACACTTTTCCAACTACTCGGCAATTTCAGCATCGATGACATCAACGACATCGAGGAAGAACTCAATGACGACAAAACCCAAAACGACGACGAACTCATCATCATTGATGCCAGCAAGCGATAGATGACTAAAAACAGCTTAATAGACAAGGGCACCATCTCATTTCGGATAGTGACCGTGTTTTTTATGGTGGGTTCTATAAATTAACTTGAGGTGTTTTTGATTTATTTTCGAG
>CALAVD010000416.1 GCA_937892085.1 uncultured Prevotellaceae bacterium | reverse complement strand
AGCAGAGTCTTGTGCTCGTGGCAATAGTCGGCCCAGCCAGTATAATCTTCAAGTATTCCGAAGAAGTTGGGCGAAGCTACGATAACGCCTGCCACATCGTCGGCACCAACCTTTGCCTCGAAGTCGGCACGGTTAGTAACACCATTCTCAGCCTCTATCATCTCAATCTCCACTCCGTGGAACTTGGCGTAGGTCTCAACCACACGAATGACAAAGGGGCTCACTGTCTCGCTGATGAGCACTTTGTTACGCTTCTTAGCATTGGAGACAGCCATCATCATAGCCTCGGCAGTGGCAGTGCAGCCATCATACATCGACGCATTGCTCACCTCCATGCCAGTGAGCTCAGCCATCATGCTCTGATACTCAAAGATGTATTGAAGAGTACCTTGTGAAATCTCGGCTTGGTAAGGGGTATAGCTTGTCAGGAACTCGCTGCGGTTCACGATATCTTGAACAACGGCGGGGGGGTAGTGGTCATAAACGCCAGCACCCATGAAGCATTTAAGCGGAGTGTTGTCCATAGCCAGGTCACCGAAGAAGTTGCGAATCTCAATCTCGCTCATGGCGCGTGGCAAGTCGTAGTCGCGCTTGAACTGGAGATCCTCGGGAATGTCCTTATAGAGCTCGTTGAGCGACTTGAGTCCGCACTTGTCCAGCATCTGCTTCACATCGTCCTGGGTGTGTGGGAAAAATTTATAGTTCATTGCTTGTTAATGTAAATTTATTGTTCTTTTTTAATGAAGAAAAGCCAAGGGTCAGGCACACTGATGCCCACCACTTGGCTTAGATGTTGAGTTGTGTGTTACTCGCCGATGAAAGCTTTGTAGGCAGCTGCATCCATGAGGTTCTCGAGCTCGCT
The DNA here is from genome assembly GCA_937892085.1 of uncultured Prevotellaceae bacterium. Lineage (GTDB taxonomy): Bacteria > Bacteroidota > Bacteroidia > Bacteroidales > Muribaculaceae > Sodaliphilus. The sequence goes on along the minus strand of CALAVD010000416.1, from coordinate 1,839 downwards.
CTTATCGCTAAGCTCAACCTTGATGATCCAGTTCTCAAAAGCGTCTTTGTTGATAAGGCCGGGCTCGTCCTCGAGAGCCTCGTTAACCTCAACAACGGTGCCACTTACTGGGCTTACCAGGTCGCTGGCGGCCTTCACGCTCTCTACTGCGCCAAAGTCCTCGCCAGCCTCCACCTCATCGTCAACCTCGGGCATGTCAACGTAAACCACGTTGCCAAGCTCATGCTGAGCATAGTCGGTGATACCTACATAGCCAAAGTCGCCATCAACTTTTACAAACTCATGTGACTCGCTGTAGCAGAGTCCGTCAATAATTTTACTCATAATGGAAATTTATATTAAATGTTATTAAGTTATTAGTTCTTTGTTGTTATTATGTACAAGCTGACGCTTGCACTACTAAACGCTCTCGACGCTTTTCTTAATACTTAAGGTGGGTTCTATAAATTAATAAATGTTGAGAGGGGTTCTTGGCTGTTTTTGTTTCTTTTCGACATCTGTTTCGTTAAATCCTTGCAACATAGCCCGCTATGCCGCTGCTGCTTTAACTTCGCATCTGTTCGAAAATAAATCAAAAACATCGCAAGTTAATTTATAGAACCCACCTTAAAACTTGTGACTTAACACTTATTTTTTGTAGCTCTTGTCGTGGAATTTCTTCTTTACAACAGTAGCGTCGAAGTATTTCTTGCGGATGTGTACACGCAGGGGGGTGCCAAGTTTGCCATAGGCAGCGTCGACGAGGGCAACAGCGATGCTCTTGTCAACCGAGATGCCGCGATAACCGGTGGTAACGTAGCCAATGGGATCATCATTCTCGTTGCACACCTCGTAGCCATGACGTGGAATAGCCTTATCGTGAAGTTCCAGACCCACGAGTTTCTTGGTCACGCCCTCAGCCTTCTGCTTAGCGCAAGCATCCTTACCGATGAAGTCGTCCTTGTCGAGCTTAACGAAGAAGCCGAAGCCCGCCATGATGGGTGAAATCTCGGCAGTGAGCTCATCACCGTAGAGTGGCAGTCCCACCTCGAAGCGCAAAGTGTCGCGGCAACCAAGTCCGCAAGGCTGGACGCCCGCAGCGATGAGCATGTCCCACATATCCTGGATGGTCTTGTGGCTGGCATACACCTCAAAGCCGTCCTCGCCGGTATAGCCGGTGCGGCTGACGATGATGTTGTCGCCGGCATAGTCCACACACTTGAAGGTGTAGAACGTGAGGTCGGTGCAGTCGAGCTTGAGCACGTCCATCATGGTCTTCTCGGCCTCGGGACCTTGCACTGCGATTTGTCCGTAGTGCTCGCTCTCGTTCACTACTTTCACGTCGAAGTTAGCGGCTTGCTCGTTAATCCAAGCCACGTCCTTGTCGATGTTGGCGGCGTTGATAACGAGGAAATAGTCGTTCTCGCCCATGGTGTAAACCAGCAGGTCGTCGACAGTGCCACCGTCGGGGTAGAGCATCATGCCATACTGGATGCCTCCCACGCTCATCTTGGTGATGTCGTTGGTGAAAATGTAGTTCACAAACTTCTGGGCCTCAGGGCCAGTGACGTGAACCTCCCCCATGTGAGAGACATCGAAGATGCCCACGGCATTGCGCACTGCGTTGTGTTCCTCTACTATGCCCTTATACTGTATGGGCATGTCAAAACCGCCAAAGGGGCTCATCAAGGCTCCCAAGGCAACGTGCTTGTCGTGCAGACAAGTGAATTTGTTTTCACTCATAATAGTTGTTTTAAGAGATATTTATACATCAAAGAATGGTGTATCCGTAAATATAGAAATAAGTTGTACATTAACTTCAATCATAAAATTTTTATTTCAATAACAACTTTTAAATAT
>CALAVD010000415.1 GCA_937892085.1 uncultured Prevotellaceae bacterium | reverse complement strand
ATGTTGTGGAGCAGATGCCGATGTTCGGGGGAGGAAAAATCAAGACACAGGTACACAATCCAAAAACAGGCAAGACGAAAATAGTGAAAGAGGTGTTTCCCTCAGGCGACCGAGGGCTGATGATGTACCTCAGTAAGACGGTGAAGTATCCGGCAGAAGCAGAGGAGAACGGTATTCAGGGGAGAGTGATTTGCTCGTTTGTAGTAAATACGGATGGGAGCATTTCTGACATAAGGGTCCTAAAGAGCGTAGACCCCAGTTTGGATAGAGAAGCCGTGAGAGTGCTTAAGTCCATGCCTAAGTGGATTCCCGGCAGGCAGAAGGGCAAACCCGTAAGGGTGAAATACACATTTCCAGTTACGTTCAGGCTACAGTGAATAGTGTTGGTTTTTAAGTCTCCGCACGGTGGGATTTGTAACCCGCCGCCCAGAATATAAGGAATTCTAATCTTATTTATAATCGATAACGTTTTCCTTTAACATAAGTCCATAGGCAAATGCAGGTGGCATGATACAAGTTTAGTGGTCATCAAATAAAGTCGGTGCGTCGGAGTGGAACTTTGACTGGGTCAAACATTTAGTTTGGGTGGGGCAAAGTGCCACTCCGACGCATTGTTTCTGAAGAACTGGATGGAGGGCGGGACGGGTTACTTCACGATGAGTGTGCCGGTGCGGCCTTGAAGGGCCTCACGGGCCTTTTCGAGTGAGGTGATGAGCGCGCGTCCGCCGTTGGTCTTCTCGACGAAGCTGATGCACGACTCCACCTTGGGCAGCATACTGCCTGGTGCGAAGTGTCCCTCGGCTATGTACTGGCGTGCCTCGGCGATTGTCATGCGGTCGAGGTCACGCTGGTCGGGCTTGTTGAAGTTGACCGACACCTTCTCGACAGCGGTAAGGATTACCAGCATGTCGGCGTTGAGGTCGAGCGCGAGCTTTGCGCTGGCGCGGTCCTTGTCGATGACTGCTGCTACGCCCTCATAGTCGCCGGGAGCTTTCTCCATCACGGGAATGCCGCCACCTCCCACGGTGATTACCACGCTGTGCAGCCCCACGAGTTGTTCAACTACGGGTAGCTCCACAATCTTCACTGGTATGGGTGAGGGCACCACGCGGCGGTAGCCACGGCCGGCGTCCTCAACGAAGGTGTAACCAGTCTCTGCCACGATGCGGTCGGCATCTTCTTTGCTGTAGAACATTCCCACTGGCTTGGTGGGGTTCTGGAAGGCGCTGTCGGCAGGGTCAACAACCACCTGAGTCACCACAGCCGCGCAGGGCTTGTTGATGCCACGGCGAGCGAGCTCGCGCTCCACAGCCTGCTGCAGGTGATAGCCTATGTAACCTTGCGTCATGGCACCGCACTCAGGGAAGGGCATCGCTGGAGTGCCGCCGCCACCATTGGCGCTGTACTCAAACGCGAGGTTCACCATTCCCACTTGTGGCCCGTTGCCGTGACCTATCACTACGTCATATCCTTCCTCAACGAGGTCGACGATGGTAGAGGCAGTGCCTTTCACTAACTCGAGTTGCTCTTGAGGAGTCTTGCCAAGGGCGTTGCCGCCCAAGGCTATAACTAATCGTTTGCTCATTGCTTTAGATAATAGTTAAAATAGTAGAATAGTAAAGCAGTATAGATTAGTAGATTGGTGGGGTTGGGATTTATCTATATGGTTAATCTCGACTCCGCTATTCTACTGCTTACTATTTTAGGTGGGTTCTATAAATTAATAAAATGTTGAGATGGGTTCTTGGCTGTTTTTGTTTCTTTTCGGCATCTGCTTCGTTAAATCCTTGCAACATAGCCCGCTATGCCGCTGCTGCTTTAACTTCGCATCTGCTCGAAAACAAATCAAAAACATCTCAAGTTAATTTATAGACCCCACCTTTACTATTCTACTAAAAAATTACTTCAGCGTTGCGTACATCACCGCCTTAATGGTGTGCATACGGTTCTCGGCCTCGTCAAATACTTTAGATTGTGGGCTGCGGAATACCTTATCGGTAACCTCCATCTCCTTCAAGCCAAATTTCTCGTGAATCTCACGGCCTACCGAAGTCTCGAGGTCGTGGAACGAAGGCAGGCAGTGCAGGAAGATGGCGTCGGGGTTGGCGTTGGCCATCACCTCGTCGTTCACCTGATAGGGGCTGAGCAGCTTGATGCGCTTCTCCCACAGCTCGGCGGGCTCGCCCATCGATACCCAGATGTCGGTGTAGATAACATCGGCATTCTTGGTGCCTTCCTTCACGTCGTCGGTGAGTGTGATGGTGCAGTCGTGCTCCTTAGCGATTTCACGGCAGGTGGCAACGAGTTTCTCGTCGGGCATGTTGTCCTTAGGTCCGCAAGCCACGAAGTTGATACCGAGTTTTGCCGAAACCACCATGAGAGAGTTGGCGACGTTGTTGCGGGCATCGCCCATGAATACCATCTTCAGACCTTTGTAGCGACCAAAGTTCTCCTCGATAGTGAGCACGTCGGCAAGCATCTGAGTGGGGTGGAACTCAGTGGTGAGTCCGTTCCACACGGGCACGCCAGCATAGCGACCTAAGTCCTCAACGATGTTCTGGTCGAAGCCACGATATTCAATACCGTCGAACATGCGACCGAGAACCTTAGCGGTGTCTTCGAGCGACTCCTTGTTGCCCATCTGCGACGAAGCGGGGTCGAGGTAGGTAACGCCCATACCCAGGTCGTTGCCGGCAACCTCAAACGAGCAGCGAGTGCGAGTAGAGGTCTTCTCAAACAAGAGCACGATGTTCTTGCCACTGAGGTACTTGTGAGGAGTGCCTGTGCGTTTTAGACGCTTGAAATCTTTAGAAAGCTCAAGTAAATACTGAATCTCTTCGGTGGTGAAGTCTAATAACTTCAAGAAATTTCTTCCTGATAAACTTCTTGGCATAGTTTTGAATTGTTTTATTGTTAATAAAATGTGTATTTTGAAAATTTGCCGCAAAGGTAAGCATTTTCGTTCAACAAACGAACGTTTTTAACCACTAATTTTCGCTAATTATCTCTAAAGCCAATCAAAAGCCTATTTTACATAAAATGATACATGAGATTTGTCATGGTTTATTTTGGAGTTTTAAGTAATATTGTGTAACTTTGCACGCACAACCATTACAGAAACTCATCTTATCTATAAAATAATAACAAAACTAATCATGAACAATTCAATTATCAATTTTCCACTTCCGGCTAATGAGCCAGTTAAGGCTTATATGCCTGGATCACCTGAGCGTGTAGCACTTGAAAAAGAACTTGAGCGTCAAAGCAAGATGGTTGTTGAAATCCCGATCATCATTGGCGGTAAAGAAATTCGCACCGGCGATATGGGCGAGGTGACTTGTCCACACGACCATAAGCACGTGATAGCCCGCTACCACAAAGTGGGCAAGAAAGAGGTGCAGATGGCTATAGAGGCTGCTATGGAGGCTTGGAAAGAGTGGAGCCGCACCCCCTGGACCACCCGCGCCGCTATCGTGATGAAGATGGCTGAGCTGCTTGCCACCAAGTATCGTCCCATCATGAACGCCGCCACCATGCTCGGTCAGAGCAAGAACTTCTTCCAGGCAGAGATTGACTCGGCTTGCGAGACCATCGACTTCTTCCGCTACAATGTGCATTACGCATCTAAGATATATGCCATGCAGCCTAAGGACGGCGTGGCACAAATCAACCACACAGAGTATCGTCCTCTTGAGGGCTTCATCCTGGCAGTGACTCCATTCAACTTCACCTCAATCGCCAGCAACCTGTGCATGACTCCCGTGCTCATGGGTAACGTGGCACTGTGGAAACCATCGACCACCGCTCTGCTGAGCAACTACTACCTGATGCAGCTCTACAAAGAGGCTGGTTTGCCCGATGGCGTGGTTAACTTCTTGCCTGGCAGTGGCGCCCTCATTGGTGAAGTTGCCACGGCTTCTAAGCATTTTGCCGGCATCCATTTCACCGGCAGCACCGCTACCTTCCAGTCGCTGTGGAAGCAAGCGAGCGTGAATGTTGACAAGTACATCTCTTATCCGCGCCTCGTGGGTGAGACAGGCGGCAAGGACTTCATCTTCGTTCATCCCAGTGCCGATCCTAAGGCCGTTGCCACTGCCGCCTTCTGCGGAGCATTTGAGTTCCAGGGTCAGAAGTGCTCGGCAGCATCACGCATGTATGTCCCCAAGAGCCTGTGGGCTGGTGTTCTCGCCGACATGAAGGCTATGGCAGCCGAGGTTAAGATGGGCGATGTGATGGATCCAAGCAACTTCATCAATGCCGTTATAGATAAGGCCTCGTTTGACAAAGCTAAATCTTATATCGACTTCGCAAAAGACGCAAAAGACGCCGAGATTGTGATGGGCGGCAAGTGCGACGACAGCAAGGGCTGGTTTGTGGAGCCCACCGTTATCGAGACAAGCAATCCTCACTTCAAGTCGATGGAAGAGGAGATCTTCGGCCCAGTGCTCACGGTCTATCCCTACGACGATGACAAGGTCGACGAGACGGTGCAGCTGTGCAACGAGACCTCGCCTTACGGCTTGACCGGAGCGGTGTTTGGCCGCGACCGCATGGCAGTGGAGAAAATCATGAAGGTAAAGAAATAGTCCCGACGACGGCTTTTCCGATAGTAAAACACACCCACAATAAGCAAAGAGGCCAACAAGTTGATGCCAAAACGGACAGTAAGTTCCGTCAAGTGCTGTGTTAAGGTCATTTGTGCCACAGGAACATATTGGTATTCTTCCAAATCACCGTCTTCCTCCAACGGATTATCCTCAAAGGATGATTCACTGTAGGCGGTCTCCACAGGTGCAGCTTCCGTACCCGAACCCGCAGTA
>CALAVD010000414.1 GCA_937892085.1 uncultured Prevotellaceae bacterium | reverse complement strand
GGCAATTTTTTTTCAGTCGTTTCTTTGTATCTTTGCAAGTCTATTATCAAAACAAAAAAGCGATATGAAGGTGTGCGTGGCCGAAAAACCATCGGTGGCCAGAGAAATAGCAAATATCTTGGAAGCAACAACCAACAAAGGCGGTTACTACGAAGGCAACGGCTGGTGTGTTACGTGGGTTTTTGGTCATCTGTGTGAGCTGAAAGAACCACACGATTATCGTCCGGAATGGAAGTCGTGGCGATTCGACTATATGCCTATCATTCCGCAACGTTTTGGCATCAAGCTCATTGAGAACGACGGCATCAAGAAACAATTCAAGGTAATTGAAACGCTCATCGCAAGCGCCGACGAGGTGATAAACTGCGGCGATGCCGGCCAAGAGGGTGAGCTTATTCAGCGATGGGTGTATCAAAAAGCACGATGCACAAAACCCGTGAAACGGTTGTGGATTTCGTCGCTAACCGACGAGAGCATCCGCGAGGGCTTTCAGCATCTGCAAGATGCGGCAAACTTCGACAACCTTTATTTTGCGGGACTGTCACGAGCCATTGGTGACTGGATTTTAGGCATGAACGCAACAAGGCTCTACACCCTAAAATACCGCAACTCCTACTCTCGCAATGTGCTATCGATAGGTCGCGTGCAAACCCCTACCCTTGCGCTCATTGTGGCTCGCCAGCGTGAAATTGAGAACTTTATCCCCGAGGATTATTGGGAAATCAAGACCAAGTACCGCAACACCATTTTCAACTCCACAAAAGGCAAATTCAAGACCGAAGCTACGGCAAGCGAGATAGTTGAAAGCATCAAAGATTTTCCGCTCACCGTGACCTCAGTAAGCAAGAAAAAAGGCAAGGAAGCGCCACCTCGCCTCTTCGATCTCACCAGCCTACAAGTAGAGTGCAACAAGAAGTTCTCCTACAGTGCCGACGAGACGTTGCGACTCATCCAGTCGCTATACGAGAAAAAAGTGACCACCTATCCACGTGTCGATACCACTTACCTGAGCGACGACATCTATCCGAAAATTCCAGGCATCATGCAAGCCATGAAACCCTATAATGCTCTCACAGAGCTATTGTTGACTGGAAAGTTGCCTAAAAGCAAAAAGGTGTTTGACAATAGCAAAGTCACCGACCACCATGCTATAATTCCTACCAACGTTGACCCCGCAAGCGTGTTTCTCACCCGAGAGGAGAAATTCGTCTATGACCTCGTTGCCAAACGTTTTATAGCTGCGTTCTACCCCGACTGTGAGTTCTCTACCACGACAGTGATGGCAAAGGTTAACGAGTACGACTTCAAAGCCACCGGCAAGGAAATTCTGAAAGACGGATGGAGAGTAATATATAATAAGGACGAGAAACCAAGAACGAGAAGCGAGGAACAAGGAACGAGGAATGAGGAACAGCCTTCCAGCTCCCTCCTTCCACCTTCCACCAGCGATGACGAAGATGACAATGGCATCATGCCCACCTTTGTCGAGGGAGAGAACGGACCTCACGAGCCATCGTTGCTCAAGAAAACTACGCAACCACCCAAGCAGTACACCGAGGGAACACTGCTGCGAGCTATGGAAACGGCGGGCAAGTTTGTTGATGACGACGAGCTACGCGATGCAATGAAGGAGAATGGAATAGGCCGACCGTCAACACGTGCCGCCATCATCGAGACGCTGCACAAGCGCCATTACATCGCTAAGCAGCGCAAGAGCTTGGTTGCCACTGCTGCCGGTGTCCAGCTTATCGACACTATCAAGGAGGAACTGCTAAAGTCGGCTAAGCTCACTGGCTTGTGGGAGAACAAGTTGCGAAAGATAGAGCGTGGTGAGTTCAGCGCCCAGCAGTTTATCGACGAGCTTAAAGCACTGGTCAACGAAATAGTCCTCAATGTGTTGCGCGACAATTCCAGCACAATCATCACTGTGCCTAACGACGACGAGAAGAAGGTGAAAAAAGCCGACGGCGAGAAAAAGCCACGCAAGCCTCGCCTCAAGTCGATAGATGAAATCACCTGCCCCGTGTGCGGTAAGGGACACATAATCAAGGGGCACACCGCCTACGGCTGCAGCGAATTCCGCAGCGGATGCGACATGCGACTACCCTTCGACACCTATCCAGCCGACACAGGGCAATACGACACACCGTGCGACATCTTCTGGGCCAGCGGAGCCGCC
>CALAVD010000413.1 GCA_937892085.1 uncultured Prevotellaceae bacterium | reverse complement strand
CTCGACAGCATTCGCGACTGCATCGCCTTCCCCAAGAACAACAGTGGCCGCGACGTGATGCTCGACGCTCCAAGTGAGCTTGAGCCAGGTCAGCTCGAAGAGTTGTTCCTCAAGATTGATGAAGAACGCGTTAACGCGACAAAATAACGACATGATAATTGCCGGACATCAAGTGGATGAGACGATGTTTGCCTACATCGCCAGCAATCGTGATGCCGACGCATATAAACTCTTGTTGAAGGCAGAGCCTGGTCTCTCCTTTGACAAGAGTTTTGCTGTCCTGCAAATCGAGTGCCGTCAGCGCGCTAAGAATAAGATTTCAGAACTGCTCGCACATGAGGAGTTTCTGTTCCCTAAAGCTATTAGTGCCGAGCAGTGCACCCACGAGGCGGTGGCGCGTTTTCATTCCTCCCTCTTCGGCTTCAACGACCGTGTTCTCGACATGACAATGGGGCTCGGTGTTGACGATTACTACATTTCGCAATGCGTCCTCTCGGTCACCACCATCGAGCTCGACAAGGAGATTGCCGAGGTGGGGGAGTATAATTTTGCTCTACTTGCTCCAAATGTAACGGTGGTAAATGCCGACTCGGTGGATTTTCTCATGACGCTTAGCGATGATGTGCGCTACGATGCAATCTTCATCGACCCGGCTCGTCGTGGCGAGGGCGGGAAACGTCTCTATGGTTTTGCCGACTGTCAACCCGATGTGTTGTCGCTATTGCCCATGATTAGACAGCATAGCTCTCGACTCTTCATCAAGGCGTCGCCAATGCTCGATGTCACACAGTCGATGCGCGACTTGGGTGAGCGTCTCACCGATGTGTGGGCGGTGAGTGTGAGAAATGAGTGCAAAGAGTTGCTTTTTAAGCTTGATTTTGAGGCATCTGCCCCGTCGGTTACTTTTCATGCCATGAACTTTGATGGCAGCGTGTGGCAGCGTTTCGAAACAACCACTATTTTTAGTACAATCGCCCCGTTACCAGCTTCCAATATTAACCATAGTGAAGCTAATTACCTATATGAACCCAATGCCAGCATCATGAAGCTTGGCTGCTATGGTGCTGTAGAGCAGGCTTTTGGTGCGACGCAATTGGCGCCAAGTTCTCATTTGATGGTTGGCGATAGTGCAGTTGCCGATTTCCCTGGCAGGCAGTTTAGAATCATGGAGATTGTCCCGTTTAAGGGCAAAGATATTAAAACGTTGTCAAAGCGTTATCCTCAGCTCAATGTAGCCACGCGCAATTTCCGGCTCAGCGCCGAAACTCTTAAGAAACGCCTGCGTGTGCAAGATGGCGGCGACATCTATCTCTTTGGCACTACACTTGCCAATGGTGAGCAGGTGCTAATCGTGTGCGTTAAGGGCACACTAATTGAACGAATTTAAACGAATGGCTGCGCCGCTAACTTGCAAACCAC
>CALAVD010000412.1 GCA_937892085.1 uncultured Prevotellaceae bacterium | reverse complement strand
AGACTGTCGCCAACATTTTCAGCGCCAACGGCATCAAGGTCTATCTCTTTGAAGGTCCCCGCCCAACTCCCGAGGTGTCTTACGGCATCCGTTTGCTTGGCTGCCAGAGCGGTGTGAACATCACAGCGTCTCACAACCCTAAGGAGTACAACGGCTACAAGGCCTATTGGGACGATGGCGCACAGGTTGTATCGCCACACGATGTGAACATCATCAATTATGTGAATGCTATCAAGGACGTGAGCGAGATTAAGTTTGAGGGCAACCCCGACTTGATTGAGATAGTTGGCAAGGAACTCGACGACAAGTATATCGAGGACATCTACGAATTGTCGCTCAGCCCAGAGGTGAACGAGCGTCACAGCGACCTTAAGATTGTCTATACCCCAATCCACGGAGTAGGGCGTTACATCATTCCTCGCTCTATAGAGCGCTGGGGGTTCAAGAACATCATCCACGTGCCCGAGCAGGATGTGATGAGTGGTGATTTCCCAACAGTGGAATCTCCTAACCCCGAGAATGCTCCAACTATGCAGATGGCTATCGACAAGGCTGAGGAGACACAAGCCGACATCGCTCTCGCCAGCGACCCCGATGCCGACCGCATCAGCGTTGTCTTCAAGAACAACAAAGGGAAATATGAGCTTGTAAATGGCAACCAAATTCAGATTATCTTCCACTATTACCTGCTTACACGCAACCGTGAGCTGGGCAAGCTCACCGGCGATGAGTATATTGTTAAGACCATCGTTACCAGCGAGACCATCAAACGCATGGCCGATAAGCTGGGTGTGAAGATGTTTGACTGCTACACAGGCTTCAAGTGGATTGCAACTGTGATGCGTGAGATGGAAGGCAAGGGTCGTTATTTAGGCGGCGGCGAGGAGAGCTACGGCTTCTTGCCTGAGACTTTTGCCCGCGACAAAGACTCCGTTTCGTCAATTCCATTGATGTGTGAGATTGCCGCATGGGCTAAGGACAAGGGCATGACCATGAACGAGATGCTTATTGACCTGTATATGAACTACGGCTACTCTAAAGAGCGTGGCATCTCGGTTGTGCGCAAAGGCAAGAGTGGTGCCGAGGAAATTGTGGCAATGATGAAGAACTTCCGTGAGAATCCACAGAAGGAGATTGCTGGCTCACCGGTTGTTACCATCAAGGACTTCCAGAGTCTTGAGGAACTCGATGTTAAGACAGGTAAAATCACCAAGCTTGAGATGCCAACCACAAGCAACGTGCTCCAATACTACACTGAGGATGGCACGAAAGTGTCGATTCGTCCTTCGGGCACCGAACCCAAGATTAAGTTCTACATCGAGGTTCATGACAAACTCGAGAGCGCAGCCGAGTATGATGCCAAGAACGAATGGGCTGATGCTAAAATCGACACTATCTGTCGTGACTTGGGAATTTAAATCATTAGTTCATAGTTCATAGATTTTAATAACAACCATAACAACATCTTAACAACTCAAAACAAATAAATTTTTTATTTTGCTGCAAAGTCCATTCTTGTTGTTTCAGTTGTTACTAAGTTGTGTGAGTTGTTTGATATAATACTTCCTGACAAGGCATGCCTTGTCCCTACAAAAAACGATAAAAACAAAAAACGATAAACGAATAATTATGGCAAACAAAAGACAATTAAAAAAAGCTATCACCTACGCTTGTGGTGAGATGGCAGGAGAGTGCTTCTTCGCTCAAGAGACTTTTGAGAACACCAACCCTGAAGACTGGGACAAGATTGTCCTCGACATTGCTCTGCTTCAAGCCGAGGCTGTGAATCGCGTGTCGGTAGATTTCGACAAGGTTCCAAAAGATTTTGCCAACGGCAAAGAGTACAAGAAAGCTCGTCGCACTTATTTCAAAGCCGTTGAAAAAGCCCTCGGCAAATACATGAAAGAAGAGAGCGAAAAGATTGTAGGTGCAATGAACGCCCTCATCAAGAAGTAATAAAAAAAATTGCTGACAAGCGAACGAGCAAACGTGCTGACAAGGCAAGTGTAATGCGGCGACAACTACCTTTGCCTTGTCTGCGCTTGTTCCTTGTCAGCTTGTCAGCTTCACCAATAATCTTCTAAAGAAGTAGCATGATAAGCAGGCTTTTGAGTCGCATAATGAAAAACCATGGGTGGCAGTTTGTCGTGAACATTCCTCCTGTCAATAAGTGCGTTATTTGTGTGGCACCACACACGAGTAACTGGGATTTTATCATGGGAGAGTTGGCAAGTCGGTCGGTAGGGCTAAAGGCGAAGTTCTTGATGAAGGACACTTGGTTCTTTTTTCCGCTAAAATATTTGCTTCGTGCTTTGGGAGGAATACCGGTTTCGCGCAGCCAGAGCACCAACGTCACCGGTGGCGTTATCGATAG
>CALAVD010000411.1 GCA_937892085.1 uncultured Prevotellaceae bacterium | reverse complement strand
CGGCTTCACGGTCGAGGTCTTTATCAACACCGCGTGCAACCTTAACTTCGCCTACTCTACCGTCTTTCTCAACCACGAACTGAACGATAACTTTACCCTGAACTCCATTGTCCTGAGCAACCTGAGGATACTTGATGTTCTTGTTGATGTGACTCATCAGAGCAGCATCACCACCAGGGAACGAAGGCATGTGAGCAGCACTCTTGAACACCTCTTCCTCTTTAGGCTTAGGTTCGGGTTTGGGTTTCTCCTCTTCTTTTGGTTTAGGAGGTTCCTTAACCTCTACCACTGTTTGGTCAACCTTCACAACATCTTTAGTGATGTCATCGGTACCTTTGTCCTCATCAACAGCACCAACCTGACGATCATCTTCCTTAAGCTGATCTTGGGTCTTGGGTGGCTCCTTAACGAGTTCATCGGCCACGATGTTAAGTTCAGTAACCTTCTGGGAGTTCTGTACTTCTTCTTGAAGAACTTCCTCCTTTTCGGGTTCGATATATTCAGGTTCTTCTTCGGCTGCTTCTTCAAGCTCTTGCTCCATTTGTTTGGCAAGTGCTTCTTGACGGGCTTTCTCCTCGGCAAGACGCTTCTCGGTCATGTAAGTGTTATACTTGGTCCATCCCCAAGCAAGAGCTGCAACGACAATAACGCCAATTAAGGTGAAAATCACCGATTTGTTGTGACGTTTCGCCGATTCGTTACGGAGCTCGTAAGCGCCAAAGTCCTTATTTTTGCCTTCAAATACTATGTCAAGCCATTCTCTCGATGAAAGATCTACGTCTTTTGCCATAATTCTTCTTTTTTTAAAGATTAATAATTATTTAGCAGCAGCAAGAGGATGACCAACCTTCTTCTCATAGAGAATTGAGTCTTGCTTATTAAGCGTCTCAATCTGGTAGGTCGATACCTGGTTGATTTGCATTTCGTCGAGCAATCTTACCACGTCAGCATAGCTGGCGGTTGAAGTAGGCTTAATCATAACGATAGGTCGCTTGGCGTCGATGTTGGCAGCTTGGTCGGCACGAGCCTTCTTAACTTTCTCGTTATAAACTGAGTCGTTTATAGTACCGTTCTTCCACTCTTGTTTGAATTTGTTGATTTGAACAAGAAGTTCTTTGTTCTTCTCTTGCAGTTTGCCGCGGATGGCATCCTTGCTGGTTCCAAACTTAATCTCGTCAAGAGTGTAGTTCTCCATGTCGGGTTGTCCTTCATAGAAGTAGATGGTTCCCGATTTCACCTCTTCATTGCCAAGGTTGTCTTTAGTGACATTACCATCAATAATAAAGGTGATAGCATCACTTTGCTTAATCTTAGTCTCTTCTTCCTTGTTCACGTCGTCGTTGGTAGGTAACACAAGGTCAAGAGTTTGAGATTTCAACATTGTGGTACACAACATGAAGAATGTGATCAAAAGCATGTTCATATCAACCATTGGAGTAAAGTCGATACGGGTGTCAAATTTTTTCTGACGACTTTTATCTTTCTTTGCCATATCTTATTCCTCCTCCTCTGCTTTTAATGAAGTCATTAATGTGAACTTATTCAACCTCTCAGTTTGCAAATTGTCCATAACAACTTGAACCAAACTATAGGGTGAGTATTGGCCAGCCTTGATGGCTACACCTTGACCACCAGTCAAGTCTTTACCAAGGTCATGAGATTGCATAACTTCTTTAATTGCTCTCAACCATAGTTGAAACTCATTTGGTTGACCGTCTTTTATTGACATAGCGATGGGTATTCCACCTTCATTCTTCAAGAATTCATCACGTTTCTCCATTGGCATTTCAATCCATTCTGTCAATTTGTTGAACGGAACACCAAAAGTAGTAAGCTTAGAGAATTCCAGCTGTTGCTTTGCTGTGAGCTTGGGGGCACTGGGGTGCATTTCGCAATATTTGCCGTAAGCTCTGCTCAAAACTTCAGCACGGAATTTATCGCTTGCCAATACCGATGAATCCCTTGCACCAGTAAGGTTGAAATAAACTTTTCCATCAGGACCAACAAGAATCTGTACAAGTTTCTCGTCGGGCACTTTCGCCTCACTCACCGATGGAGGTGTTATAACCTGAACTGGCTCTTTCTGAAGGAATGTAGAAGTCAACATGAAGAAAGTCAACAGAAGAACAGTCACGTCACTCATCGCCGTCATGTCGATGATGGTACTATGTTTCTTTATTTTGACTTTTCCCATTGTTATACTTAATTAATTGTTATCGATAATGATAATTAAAAATTTGCTGCGTTTTTATTTTAATTAATGTGTAGCAGCGAAAGTAGAAACAATAGAGAAGCCAATTTCGTCGATGGCGTAGGTCATCTTGTCGATCTTGCTACTATAGTAGTTGTAAGAAATAAGTGCCAGTGCTGCAGTTGCGATACCGGTAGCGGTATTAACAAGTGCCTCAGAGATACCGGTTGACAGCTCAGTTGAGTCGGGAGCACCTGATTGTGACAGAGCCTGGAACGACTTGATCATACCAAGCACAGTACCGAACAGACCGAGCAGGGTACCAAGAGTAGTCAAGGTTGCAATTACTGGCAGGTTCTGCTGAAGGGCTGGCATCTCAACGGCAGTAGACTCCTCAAGTGCCTGCTGGATTGACACGAGTTTCTGCTCCTTCTGGAGAAGGGTGTCCTTATCCATCTCTTTATATTTCTGAAGGGTCTGATAGACAACAGCGCCTACAGTACCTTTCTGCTGACGGCAAAGATCCTCGGCCTTTGCGATATCATTGTTCTGAAGAGCAACCTTCACATTCTCAACAAACTTGGTGATGTTGCCTTTGCCTTTAGCTTTTCCAATAGCGAACCAACGCTCAACAGAGAGTACAATAACTGTGAAGAGGCAGGTCAACAGGATAGGAACCACGAAGCCGCCTTTGTAAACGGTACCAGCGAGGTTGGCTGGTGCCAGCTTAACTTCTTCGCCAACTTGGAATGCGAACTTCGAAGCGTCACCCTCGGGCAGACCAGTGAAGTTGCCGATTGCACCCATTACGAAGAGATACAAGCAAACAGCAAGAACAAAGCAAACGAGGATTACAAGGAATGCGTTCTTGATACCTCCAACGTTGCTCTGAACTGTTTTGTCATTAGCTTTCTTAGGTTGTGGTTTTGCAGCCATGGGTTTTGCAACCTGAGGCTGTGGTTTTACAGCTGGCTTTGGAGCCTGAGGCTGTGGATTGTTTGGCTTTGTAGCTTCCATAATTTAAAAATTAGAAATTTGAATGTTAATAAAAAATGATTAATTATAAATTTGTTTTTATGAATATCAGTTTTTCTAAAATATAATGTCTAATTAACGGATAGATTGCCAAAATAGTGTGTAAACACTCGAGAAGTTATTAACAATCTACCTTTTAGTAGTCTAATTCTCACGATATTAAACAGAAGAAAAGCCCCAATAGGTCACAATTTTCTGCAAAATAACACGCAAATTTATTACATTTTTTTTGAAAACACAAAGCGATTGTCTCTTTTTTTTCTTAAAAAAAAATTTTTGGAAAATTTGGCGTATGCATGCAAGCGTTAGCCACATGCACCCAAGCCTCTATTATTTATGCAGTTGCACAATTGATTAATGCTTTGATTTGTTTCTTAAAAATATTTTTTACTATTTGTTATCATTATGTGATTTATTTTTTGTACCTTTGCCGATAATGTAAATATGCACTCCTTATTTATATAATATGGCATTAATAAAGTTAAGAAAAGGGTTTGACCTAAACCTTAAAGGTAAAATCACAAGTGAGCAAGTGATAGATGCCACATCAAGCGAGACCTACGCTGTTGTGCCTGACGATTTTACAGGTGTCATACCCCGATTAGAAAAGAAAGAGGGAGAGAAAGTTGCAGCTGGTGAACCTCTCTATCATGACAAGAACGACGAAAAAATCAAAGTCACATCACCAGTTAGCGGCACAGTGCGACAAGTGGTGCGCGGCGACCGCCGCAAGATCATGGCAATAGTAATTGACCCCGACAACAGTGACCGTGTTGTCACTTTTGACACTCGTGAGAATCCCAAGACCTTGTTACTTGAGAGCGGACTGTGGCCTATGCTTCGCCAGCGTCCTTACGACATTGTACCGGGCTCTAATGCTCGCCCCCGCGACATTTTCATCACAGCTTTTGACTCAGCACCTCTTGCGCCATCGCTCAAGATGGTTCTCGGCGAAGACGAGAAATATCTGAATAAAGCTGTTGAAGTGCTTTCTACAATGACCGACGGCAAGGTATATTTAGGCTGCTCTCCTAACGAAGCTGTCAATGACACCGGGGCAGTGACCAACACCTTCTCAGGACCACATCCTGCCGGAAATGCCGGCGTTCAGATTGCCAATGTAAAGCCAGTTAACAAAGGTGAGGTGGTGTGGACTCTCGACGTGGTGACCGCAGCGAGAATTGGCAAACTGTTCGAAACGGGAAAGGTTGATTATTCAACAATCGTAGCAGTAAATGGGCCTGGAGTTGCCTCTCCCACTTATGTCAAAGCCACTATGGGTTGCACACTGCAGTCATTGCTAAAGGGCAGATTGAGCGACACCGATAAACCCTTGCGCATCATCAGCGGTAATGTCCTAACTGGTGTGAAAGAGACTCTTGACGGCTTCCTGCATGCTCCTTATCGCCATGTCACTGTTATCAATGAGGTTAACACGAAAGACGAGTTCATGGGATGGGCATCACTAAGCCCTAAGAAATACAGCATCTACAGGGTGTTCGCCAGCGGCATTTTTGGCCGTCATAAAGAGGTGGACCTTGATGCCAAGCTTAATGGCGGTGAGAGAGCTATCGTGCTGAGCGGCGAATATGACAACATGCTCCCAATGGATATTTATGCCGAGTTCCTGATCAAAGCCATTATAGCTTTCGACATCGACAAAATGGAGCAACTTGGCATCTATGAAGTGGCTCCCGAAGACTTTGCCCTTGCCGAATATGCCGACACCTCAAAACTTGAGTTGCAACGCATCGTTAGAGAGGGACTCGACAAAATGAGAGCTGAGATGTACTAACTTCAACACATTGACTGTCAATTAAATTAAAACTAACATTTAAACCAAAAGATAAAGTGAAAGCCTTAAGAAATTTTTTGGACAAGATAAAGCCTCAATTTCAGGAAGGCGGCAAGCTGAGCAAGCTGCAGTCGGTCTATGATGGAATGGAGACGTTCTTGTTCACACCTAACGCCACTTCGCGTTCGGGTGTGCACATTCACGACAGCAACGACATGAAGCGAACTATGATTACCGTGGTGGTAGCATTGATGCCATGTGTGCTGTTTGCGATGTATAACCTCGGTTTCCAGCACTTCAGAGCAGTGGGTGAAGATGCCACCTTCTGGCAGATGTTCTTCTACGGACTGCTTGCCATGCTGCCAGTTATCGTGGTGTCCTACGTTGTGGGCCTTGGCATCGAGTTCATTGGTGCTCAAATACACCACAAGGAGATTCAGGAAGGATTCTTAGTTACAGGAATCTTGATACCTCTTATTGTTCCCATCAATACACCGTTGTGGATGACTGCAGTAGCCACTGCCTTTGCCGTGATTTTTGCTAAGGAGATTTTTGGAGGAACCGGGATGAACATTTTCAACGTGGCTCTTATCACGCGTGCATTCCTCTTCTTTGCTTATCCCTCAAAGATGAGTGGCGACATGGCATTCGTCAAGACCGACCCAGCATTTGGTTTTGGAGGGTATGCTCCCGACTCTTTCTCGGGTGCTACTCCATTGGGGGAAGTGGCAACAAATTTTGACAACTTCAGCACATCTACCATTGACGCTTTCATAGGACTCATTCCAGGTTCTCCTGGTGAGACTTCGATGATTGCAATACTGATTGGAGCTGCAATACTGCTCATCACTGGAGTTGCCTCATGGCGAGTGATGGTGAGCGTCTTTGCCGGTGGGCTGGCAATGGGGGCTATTGCTCATGCTTTCCACACCCCCACCTACCCAGCTTCAATGCTCGACCCGCTTGCACAGCTCTGTTTTGGAGGATTCGCCTTTGCCGCTGTATTTATGGCTACTGACCCCGTTACTGGTGCAAGAACCAAGATAGGTCAATATTTCTATGGCTTCCTGATTGGAGTCTTCGCAATTCTCATTCGTGTCTATAACGGAGGATATCCCGAAGGAGCAATGCTTGCTGTGCTGCTGATGAACGCCTTTGCGCCACTAATCGACTACTGTGTGGTTCAAGTCAATATTAACCGCCGCCTAAAGCGCGCCAAAGCAAAATGAAAGGAGGATTTGAACTATGAATAAAAACAGTAATCTTTATCAAATTATATATGCAGCAGTAATGGTGCTTATTGTTGGTACTGTCCTGGCATTCATCTACATGGCATTAAAGCCCACCCAGGACAAGAATATAGCTAACGATAAACGCAAACAGATACTGAGTGCAGTACACATTACTCCTGACGGCGATAATGCAATTGAAGAAACATTCAACATATATATCGTTGCTGGATACCTGCTCAACAAGGATGGCAGTGTTGCCGACTCAACTCAGAACGTAGCTTTTGAGATTGACATGAAGAACAATATCAAGCTCGAAGAACGCAAACTGCCAGTGTTTAAGTGCAAACTTGACGATGCTTCTATAAAGTATATCGTTCCTGTTTATGGGGCAGGACTGTGGGGACCCATTTGGGGATATCTTGCCGTAGATGACAATGGTTGCGACGTTTATGGAGCCTACTTCTCACATGAGGGCGAGACCCCTGGACTCGGAGCTGAAATTGGCACACCACAGTTCCAAAAACAGTTTAAAGGCAAAAAGCTGATAAAAGACGGTGAGTTTAAGCCTATTAGCGTCCTCAAGAAAGGCAAGACCTCACAAAATGGAGAAGACTATGTTGACGCCATCACTGGTGGTACTATGACTAGTGAGGGGGTTAAAAGCATGCTCGAAGATTGCCTTAAGCACTATGAGCCTTTCTTTAAGAAACTTCAAAGTGGAACCTTTAAATGACAATAGACTATGTTATCTAAACGAAATAAAGAAGCGTTATTCAACCCATTGTCGAAGGACAACCCGGTATTGGTGCAGATTCTTGGCATCTGCTCCACTCTCGCGGTGACAGCAAAATTGGAGCCGGCTATTGTCATGGGTATATCGGTAATCGCAGTGCTGGCAATCTCAAACGTCGTCATCTCACTGTTGCGCAAAACGATACCGACATCAATCCGTATCATCGTGCAACTGGTGGTGGTGGCTGCCCTTGTGATTATTGTGCAACAAGTGCTAAGGGCCTACGCCTACGATGTGAGTCTGCAACTCTCAGTGTTCATAGGTTTGATCATCACCAACTGCATCTTGATGGGACGTCTTGAGGCTTTTGCCCTCAGCAACCGTCCCTGGCCTTCGTTCCTCGACGGCATTGGCAATGGTCTCGGATACATGATTATATTGGTGATAGTGGCTTTCTTCCGTGAGCTCCTGGGCAGCGGCACGCTGCTCAATTACCAAGTGATACCACAATGGTGCTACGATCATGGCTACATGAACAACGGCCTGATGATTCTACCCCCAATGGCACTTATCACTGTGGGATGTATCGTGTGGGTGCACCGCTCCCGCAACAAAGATTTGCAAGAGAAATAATCAACAAGTTGTAACAATAATAAATATCAGTAATTTACAATGGAAAATTTAAACCTTTTCGTTAAGTCGATTTTCATCGACAACATGGTATTTGCCTATTTCTTGGGAATGTGCTCCTATTTGGCAGTTTCCAAGAATGTGAAGACGGCGTTTGGTCTGGGCGTTGCTGTTACATTCATGCTTGTTGTGACAATTCCTTTGAACTATTTACTTAACAAATATGTTCTCGAGCCAGGAGCGCTGGCATGGCTGGGCAACGGCTATAAAGATGTTGACCTCAGTTTCTTGGGACTGATATTGTTCATTGCCGTTATTGCATCGGCAACGCAGCTCGTGGAGATGACAGTAGAGAAATTTGCTCCGGCTCTCTACAACTCCCTTGGCATTTTCTTGCCGCTGATTGCCGTGAACTGCGCTATCCTCGGTGGAGCGCTCTTCATGCAGCAACGCGAGTTCGCCACTTGCTGGACTGCTACCGTCTATGGCGCCGGCAGCGGCATTGGATGGTTACTCGCCATCGTGGGACTTGCCGCCATTCGCGAGAAGATAGCCTACAGCAACATCCCTCCCGCTCTGCGTGGTATCGGCATCACTTTTATTATTACTGGCTTGATGGGCATCGCCTTTATGAGCTTCATGGGCATCAAACTTTAAAACCTCTGCAATAACTATGATACTATTAGCAAATTCATCACTAACCGTATTATCGAGCGCTGTAATCTTCCTTGTGCTCACCCTGTTGCTTGTGACAATTCTTTTATTGGCAAGGCACTACCTCGTGCCATCAGGAAAAGTGAAGATAAGTATCAACGACGGTAAGAAAGAGATTGAGATAGAGAGTGGCAAGTCGTTGCTCAACAGCCTTCATGAAGGCGGAGTAATGCTCTCAAGCGCATGTGGTGGCAAGGGCAGTTGCGGGCAGTGCAAGATCCAGGTGCTCGAAGGTGGTGGCGACATACTTCCCACCGAGACCGTTCACTTTTCTCGCAAGGAGCAACAAGACCATTGGCGATTAGGATGCCAAGTGAAGGTGAAAGACAACATGAAGGTGCAAGTCCCCGACTCGGTGCTCGAAGTAAAAGAATATGAGTGCACCGTGGTGAGCAACAAGCTTGTGTCGTCATTTATCAAGGAGTTTATCGTGGCTCTGCCCGAAGGCGAGCACATGGACTTCATCCCCGGCTCCTACGCGCAAATCAAGATCCCAACCTACCAGATGGACTACAACGTAGATATCGACAAAGAATCGCTCGGTGATTACCTGCCCACTTGGGAGAAATATGACATGTTCTCACTCAAGTGCAAGAATACAGAGGAGACTGTAAGAGCTTACTCGATGGCGAACTATCCAGCCGAGGGCGACCGCTTCATGCTCACGGTGCGCATCGCTACCCCACCCTTCAAGCCCAAACCACAGACGGGCTTCATGGATGTGAGCCCTGGCATTGCTTCGTCCTACATCTTCACCCTCAAGCCAGGTGACAAGGTAATCATGAGTGGTCCATACGGAGACTTCCACCCCATCTTCGACTCTAAGAAGGAGATGATATGGGTGGGCGGTGGCGCCGGCATGGCCCCG
>CALAVD010000410.1 GCA_937892085.1 uncultured Prevotellaceae bacterium | reverse complement strand
TGCAAGGATTTAACGAAGCAGATGCCGAAAAGAAACAAAAACAGCCAAGAACCCACCTCAACATTTTATTAATTTATAGAACCAACCTAGAGTAATCCTCCATACAAGCAATCTGAAAAGCCCAACTGATTTATTGGTCTGCTGGGCTTTTCACTGATGGTGTGTCACCGAATGGTGGAGAGTGGAGCGTTGCTGCCGAAGCAGATGGCAAGGCACACTACTACCTCTATTAAGCCTCGTTGCTTCACTGTGCAAAGTTATAAGGTGGGTTCTATAAATAAAGATGATTTTGAATTTATAGAACCCACCGCAACTATTTTACTGAACTAAAGTAATGAAAATGGCAAAAAAAAAGAAAATAATTGTATCTTTGCATCGCAAAGTGGATCAAGTGTCAGTTAAAGGGCAATTTGTTACTAATAACCATTGCCTTGTTAGCTTGTCGGCTCGTTAGCTTGTTTACTAAAGAACAATGAAAGGTTTTTTCAAAATATTGAGGCGCTTTGTGCCGCCCTATAAGAAGCAGCTGGTGCTGAACATCATCTTCAACATTCTTGCTGCTGTGCTCACGTTGTTCTCGTTTGCCCTTATCATCCCCATATTAGAGATGCTTTTTGGGCTAAACACGGCGCATTACGACTACACGCCGTGGGGCTCGGCGAGCATCGACAAGGTGGTTGTCAACAACTTCTACTACTATGTGCAGACAATCATCGCCACCAGCGGCAAGAGCGTGGCGCTGGCGTGCATCGCAGCCGCGTTAGTGGTGATGACGGGGCTTAAGACCGGCGCCGCCTACATGGCAGCCTATTTCATGATTTCGCTGCGCACGGGCGTGGTGCGCGACCTGCGCGCGATGATCTACAACAAGATGGTGTCGCTGCCCATAGGCTTCTTCTCCAGCGAGCGCAAGGGCGACGTGATGGCGCGCATGAGCGGCGACGTGACCGAGGTGGAGAACTCGGTGATGATGTCGCTCGACATGATGTTTAAGAACCCCATCATGATTGTGGTGTGCCTGGCGATGATGCTCTTTGTGAGTTGGCAGCTCACGCTCTTCGTGTTCATCCTGCTCCCTATCGCCGGCCTTATCATGGGGCGCGTGGGCAAGTACCTCAAGCGCGCCTCGCTCGAGCAGCAGAACCAGCTTGGCACCATCATGAGCAACATCGAGGAGACCATCAGCGGGCTGCGCATCATCAAGGCCTTTAATGCCGAGGAGAAAGTGAAAAGTCGCTTCGCCGGCGAGAACGAGAAATACCGCAATATCTCTCGCCGCATGAACCGCCGCTATGAGCTGGCGCACCCCATGAGCGAGTTCTTGGGCACCGCCACCATCGCCATAGTGCTGTGGTTTGGCGGCACGCTAATCTTAGGCGGCACGTCGGCTATCACGGCTCCCAAGTTCATCTACTACATGGTGATATTCTACAGCATCATCAACCCCGCCAAGGATTTCTCTAAGGCGAGCTACAACATACAGCGCGGACTTGCCTCGATGCAGCGCATCGACAAGATTCTGGGTGCCAGCAACCCCATCACCGACCCCGAGCAGCCAGCCGAGCTTAATTCGTTCAAGCAGGGCATCAGCTACCGGAACGTGCGCTTCCGCTACGAGGAGGCGTGGGTGATTGACGGCGTGAGCGTCGACATACCCTGTGGCAAGACGGTGGCGCTCGTGGGCCAGAGCGGTTCGGGAAAGACCACCATCGCCGACCTGTTGCCGCGATTCTACGACGTGAACGAGGGCAGCATCACCATCGACGGCGTGGACATACGCAACTACCGCGTCGCCGACCTGCGCGCACTCATGGGCAATGTGAACCAGGAGGCGATTCTCTTCAACGACTCGTTCTTCAACAACATAGCCTTCGGCGTGGAGAACGCCACGCGCGAGGAGGTGGAGCATGCGGCACGCATCGCCAACGCCTACGACTTCATCATGGCAAGCGAGCAAGGCTTCGACACCAACATTGGCGACCGAGGCTGCAAACTCTCAGGCGGCCAGCGGCAGCGCATCAGCATCGCCCGCGCCATCCTCAAGAATCCGCCTATCCTCATCCTC
>CALAVD010000409.1 GCA_937892085.1 uncultured Prevotellaceae bacterium | reverse complement strand
CGGCAGCAGTGATATTGCCGTCGCCGTTCACATCGCCATATACTGCAGGCTTAGGCTCGATGATGCCCATGAGTCCTCCCTCAGTGTAATAGCCTCCGTTCACAAACTCAAAGTCGCTGGTCTGTGGCCATCCATAGTTGCTGAAGATAATGCCTGTGGGCACATCCTGGCTGTTAGTGCTCCAGCGGTAGATGTTCTTGCCACTTGGCGCCACACCTGCCACATCAATAAGTCCTTGGCCGGGCCAAGCGCCACCGGTGAAGTTGGCGCCGCCGGTGTTCCAAATCCATGTGTAAGGCTCGTAGTAGTTGTTGCTCTCGAAGTAAACGAACTGCTGTCCGTCAACCCAAGTAGCGCACGAGGGGATATCGGCTGCACTCAAGTCCACATGCTGAGAGGTGACGTTGGTAGCGGTATTGGTGCCGTTGTACTCAAAGTAGCTGTCACTCGTGAGACCCTCGATGTTGCCAGTTTGGTTGCCGTTGCCATCGTTGAAGATGATGTTGATGGGCTTCACGCTGTAAGTGTAGGTCCACCACTTCACACCGTCGATGGTCTCGCTATTGGTCATCGCCTCGCCGGGCCAGTCGCCATTGTGCTGTGTGCCATTGCTATCCCATGAGTAGATGTGGGGAGCGCTGGCAGCCTTGCAATAGATTTTCACAGTGTTGCTCACGTTGCCGCCTCCGTCGCTTGTTGCTTCCACCACATTGTAGTCGCGTGTAACCACGCCTTTCACTTGGTCGTTTATGAGCAATCCTGCCTTGACAGTCACTTGCTGTCCAACGGTTGTGAAAGAGAGTTCCTTCATGGCAGTGGCTTGCTGACTTGCCGCTGTAGGCTCGCTGCCATCGGTAGTATAAACGATCTTGGCATCGCCATAGCTGGCGTTGATATACACCTTCTTGTTGGCGGGAAGGTCGCCACTGGGCTTGTCGATGCACAGGAACGGGTTGTAAAGCTCAGCGAGGTAGATATTGCTCAGGTCACGTGCATCACCGTCGCTGAAGGTGTAGAACACGTCGCCCGAGACGGTGGTCACATCCTGTGTCTTGCTGTCGTCACCATCGCCCTTATTGAGCAGGAAGTTGATTTTATAGTCGTTGCCATCTTTGGTGAAAGTCTTGTAGAAGAACTCCACACCGCCAATGGTGCGCTTGCTGGTCATCTGGGCGCCAGGCCACTCACCGTTGAGAGGTGTTCCACCGTCGTCCCAGGCATAGAGGTAGGCAGTGTCGGCTTTAACATACACGGTGATACTGTTAGGGTCGGCATCGCCAATGATGTAGTTGCGAGTCACGATACCGCTCACTTCGCCATCCATGAGGGCGCCCACCTTGAGGATAGTGCTCTCGTTGAAGGTGAGAGTTGTAGAACCAGTGATTTGGTTGCTCTCGGGAGTGGGGTTAGCGCCATCGGTGGTATAAACCAGTGTGGTGCTTGCGATAGACGGTTTCACATTCACGGTTACCGAGTTGGCATACACGCCACTGGGCTTGTCGATTACGGGATAGCCCACAATCTTACCTATCTTCTCGCTATTCTGCCAGTCAATGCCCTTGGTGATGTAGAACGAATAGTTAGTGCCACTTTGCACAAGTTGCCAATCATTACCCGGATTACCTGATGCCGCCGAGCCCAAGCGAACCATAACCTGGCCTTTGGAACCTGTAGTAGTGAAGATGATGCCACCACTCACTTGAGAGCTTGAGCAACCGCTCATGTTGGTAACGCCACAAGCGCGACGACCCTTAATCATGTTGGTGATAGCCTCCTTGTAGTCCTCATAGTGCTTGCTGAAGACGCATGGCGTGCCCGGCATGGCGAGGATGAAGGCGTTGGCAGCCTCGATATTGCCGCCACACTTGTTGTGGTCCTCGTTGGTGTCGTGGTTATCGACAAAGGTCACGGCATAGCGCTTGTAGTTCTCGTCGGCGATGAGGCCTGCCATGTCGAGACGGCCCCAGTCACCACCGCCAAACGCGTCGAATACCGAATGTATCATAACCAAAAGCTAAGTCAATGCACAC
>CALAVD010000408.1 GCA_937892085.1 uncultured Prevotellaceae bacterium | reverse complement strand
TCTATAATTAAGGTGGAAAGTTTTTGCGGTGTGGGCTGTTTTGTGTAATTTTGCAATGATAAATAAAACCAATGTGAGATGCCAAAAATTTTTGAATATTTCGGTTATATATTTTATTTCTATTCCAATGAGCATGAACCAATACATGTTCATGTGATTCATGGTGATAAAGAAAGCATCTTTGACTTGATAATGATGAATGGCGCGCTTGAGAGAATAAATGTTCGTACAAGAAAAGGTGTAGCGTCACTAAGTGATAAGGAAATGCGTGTTGCTGAGGCCTTTATCAATAAATATTACCGAAATATAATAGAAAAATGGGTAAAGTTTTTTGTGTTGAAACAAGCTGTAAGATGTACAAACATAAAGAAAAAGATTTAACTACAATGGGACGCATATATATAACAAAGGCGACTGATGCAGGAAATTTGATGGTTTGTCTGCATTTCAGTGACAATTCTACGCAGGTAGTTGATGTAGGTGAATTTATTCGCCGTCATCCTCATCCTCAATATAATAAGTATCTTGATCCCAAGAAATTCAAGCGTTTTACTATCGAGAACGGTAACGTGGTGTGGGGCAAGAATTGGGACCTTGTTTTCCCAATAGAGCAACTTTATGCCGGAGAAATTCTTTAATACATATTAAAAATAAGTTCAAGCAAAGCTTAAACTTAATTAAGAAGCGTAAAGTTTGAAATAAAAAGGACAAAGAACTCCCCACCAAACTCTAAACTTTCAAGCGTGCTTGAACTTCTATGAATAGTTACACGTCTTTTCTCATTTCCTTAATAATCTATAATTAAGGTGGAAAGTTTT
Source organism: uncultured Prevotellaceae bacterium (assembly GCA_937892085.1). GTDB lineage: Bacteria > Bacteroidota > Bacteroidia > Bacteroidales > Muribaculaceae > Sodaliphilus. The sequence continues at coordinate 582 of CALAVD010000408.1, read as the reverse complement.
TGCGGTGTGGGCTGTTTTGTGTAATTTTGCACGTTTTAATGGAGTCGTGTGACTCCAAAAATGTGATTAAGCGAGTCAAAGCTAAGTTTACTTAGTGCCTTGCGAGAGTGAGCATTTTATCCAAAATGCAAATAAAGAGTAAATTATACAACACAATAACTAAACGTTTAGATTTTATGAGTTTGAATATCGTTGTGCTGGCAAAGCAAGTGCCAGACACTCGCAACGTGGGTAAAGATGCGATGAAGGCCGATGGCACCATCAACCGTGCCGCACTGCCTGCCATCTTCAACCCCGAGGACCTGAATGCGCTTGAGCAGGCGCTTCAGCTCAAGGATGCTCATCCTGGTTCGAAAATCACACTTGTGACAATGGGCCTGCCACGCAGTGCCGAGATGGTGCGCGAGAGCCTGTATCGCGGTGGTGACGACGGAGTGGTGCTCACCGACCGTCCTTTAGGTGGTGCCGACACCCTCGCCACAAGCTACTCATTAGCGCAGACTATCCGCCACCTCGACAAGGTGGACATCATCGTTGGCGGTCGCCAGGCCATCGACGGCGATACCGCACAGGTGGGGCCAC
>CALAVD010000407.1 GCA_937892085.1 uncultured Prevotellaceae bacterium | reverse complement strand
AAGCCATAGGCAAGGGGCTCTTCGACCAAATCAGGGAGGTGAACCCCGACTGTGTAGCCACCGACTGCGAGACCTGCAAGTGGCAGATAGAGATGTCAACAGGCGTGCCTGTTGAGAACCCCATCTCAATCATCGCTCAAGCACTTGATGTGACACAGACCCACAAACTCAACAACATAGACTAAATGACAAAATATTTAATATTAACTTTAAAACAATTAATCAATTAACAAAATGGGTAAATTTTTAGCTCCTCCGGCTTTCAAGCCGGAAAGAACAGGACCTGAGGCCGATGCCGAATATCGCCGCTTGAGGTGGCAGGTGTTCATTGGTATCTTCATTGGATATGCCGGCTTCTACCTTGTAAGAAAAAACCTGTCGATGGCAATCCCTATGCTGGAACCGTTTGGATTCAGTAAGGGTGAGCTGGGTACTGCACTGGCGATGAATGCCCTTGCCTATGGTATCTCAAAATTTGTGATGGCCAGCGTGAGCGACCGCAGCAATGCCCGTCGCTTCTTGCCACTGGGATTGATACTCTCGGCCATTGCCATGATGTTCATGATCATCCCCATTCAGTTCTTCAGCGAGCAGAAGGCTCTTGCTATCTTCCTGATGGGTGCGTTCAACTTCATGGTGGGCTGGTTCCAGGGTATGGGATGGCCTCCGTGCGGACGCGTAATGACGCGCTGGTTCTCAATTAAGGAACGTGGCACCTGGATGAGCGTGTGGAACTGCGCCCACAACGTGGGTGGTGCCCTCGTGGGTCCCATGGCAGCCTACGGCGCTATGTGGTTTGGTAGCTGGTTCTACGGTAACAATGAGAAGATGTACTTCCTCATTGGCACCTACGCCTTCCCCGCCGCAGTAGCAATTCTTATCGCTATTATCGCTTATGTGCTCATTCGCGACACCCCACAATCGTGTGGACTTCCCTCTATCGAGAAGTGGAGCGGCTCAGCATCTAAGAACTACGACGAGAAAAAGAGCGAGCAGACCTTGAGCACCAAGGAAATCTTCAAGACTGTGCTCAGCAACAAGTTCTTGTGGTTCATTGCTCTCGCTAACTCGTTTATCTACATGGTGCGCTACGGATGTCTTGACTGGGCTCCCACCATCTTGAGCAGCCAGGGCGTTGACATCAAGAGCGCTGGATGGGCCTACTTTGCCTACGAGTTTGCTGCCATCCCAGGCACACTGTTCTGTGGCTGGCTCAGCGACAAGGTGTTCAAAGGTCGCCGTGCGTTGCCCACCATGATATTTATGGCAGTGATAATTATCGCCATCGTGATCTACTGGCAAAACATGAGCAACCTGTGGGTTGTTGTGGGCTGCCTCATCGCTATTGGCTTCCTTATCTATGGTCCCGTGATGCTCATTGGCGTTCAGGCTCTCGACTTGGCACCAAAAAATGCTGCCGGCACCGCCGCTGGCTTGACAGGCTTCATGGGCTATGTGCTGGGTACTGCCATCCTTGCCAACACCCTGCTCGGCTACGTTGCCGACACCAGTGGTTGGAGCTGGGTATTCATCCTTCTCATCATCGCTTGCTTGCTCGCCATCTTCTTCATGGGCTTGACCTACAAGGAGGAGCAGTACCTCGTTGCCGACCGCAAGGGTGAGACTGTGGAAGAGAAAAAATAAAAAAATCACATCATAATATTAACCAACAAACCAATCAAACTTATGATTAAAAATTTCATTAGATTAGGAATTGCTGGCTTATTGCTCGCTTCCTTGGCAACCTCTTGCTCCGAAGAGCAGCAGTTTACCAATGAGAACACCGATGCCCGCAGGATTGAGGTTTCTCAACTGTCTGCCGAGATGGCAAAGGTGCGTGACTATGTGCCTCTGTATGCCGTTGCCGCACACCGTGGCTCTATCTATTGGACCCCCGAAGAGACCGAAGCCTCATGGCGATGGGCTCGTGAGATGGGCGCCGACTACCTCGAGAGTGACATGCAGGCCACCAAAGACGGTATCGTGCTTGCTAACCACGACGAGAACGTGAAGCGCACCACCAACATCCAGAGTATGTTCTCAGACTATGTGCCTACCGAAATTCGCAAGGCGTTCTATCGCTCATTCAAGAATGACGACGGCACTCAGATGTTTAGCGAAGCCGATATTGAGGCTCAATATCAACGCGACGTTAACGACTTCCGCACTTATTACACCATGTCTTACTACTATGCCGAGCTACTGATGCTCGACTCTGGCGAGTGGTTTAACCGCACTAACGACACCCAAGAGCAGGGTCGTGAGGCTTACGCCGCTACCGAGATTGGTAAGATCAATAGCACTAAGGATGGCATTATCTACAGCAATGGCCTCTATGTTTCGGCTATACAAGACCAGATTGCCTTTGCCGAGGGCAAGAAGCTCAAACGCGACGCCAATGGCCGCCGCATCCTGCCTTATAAGATTAAGGACAAGTACAAAGGCATGACTCTCGAGCAAATCTACAACAGCGAGAAGAAGACTGTTAAGTGCGACGAACCTAACGTGAGCTACAACTATGCTGCCAAGTACATGGACTTCGTAGAGTATGACTTCAAGAACGCTTACGTAGTTGACGAGCAAGACACCGGCAACCGCCCAGGTATCTACATCGAGTTCAAAGAGAGCTGGCTCAACCCCAAAGACATGGAAGTGCGTGTTTACAACGTTCTCCACGAGTGTGGTTGGAACATCATCACTAACCCCTCGAGCGACACTCAGTTCTACAAAGGCGGCAAGGTGAACGTGGGTAACACCAACGGCAAGGTTATCCTTCAAACCTTCTCGTTCGACGCTTTGCATCGTGCCTACGACGTGTTCAAGGGCAAAGTGCCCATGTGCTTCTTGCTGTGGATCAGCGATCCCCCCTATGCTACCGACATCGCTTATGACACCCCAACTGGCTACGCCGACTTCATCCGCTACGGACAAGAGTATGGTGCTCACATCATTGGCCCCGCCATCAGTGGTGCTCCCAACAACTATCCCGAGATGAACCAACCCTGGCAGGCCTACATGATTCGCAAGGCTGGCATGATCAACCATCCTTACTCGTTTGACTCTTATGCTCAGATGTCGAAATACATGGGTTTCTACACCGACTACTACGAACAGGGCAACACCACCATGTTTGACGACGTGCTGCAACTCACTATTCCTGCTACTGCCTACACCAACTTCTCTGGCAGCAAGAGCGTGCCCGTTTACATGGACGGCTTCTTCACCAACCGCTCAGAGATCTCGTTGCGCTACATGATTGAGAATGGTTTCCGTTGCAACAGCAAGCTGCCTAACCCATTCCATCCTGGACAGACCTACGACAACTCTCAGGCGCCTTCTACTGTTCCCGATGTTGATGCCACACTCACCCGTCTTGGCTATTAATAAAACGTCAACACTGAGTTGAAAAAGCATTTAATGAGTTTAATTACTAATCATTTTTAGAAAATAAATTGATATGAAAAAATATTTTTTGATCACTGCTTTGGCGTTTTTTGCTCTTGCTGCCAACGCTCAAGACTTTGACACCGATCCTACTTTAAGGGTTGACAACAACGAGAAGGACGTGCATTTCACCATAGGTGCACGCATGATGGCCGATGCAGCCTACTATAATAGCGACTTCACACCACTGCAGAGTGGTGCCGCTATCACCGACGCACGCATCCGCACTTCGATGAGCTACAAGGACTGGTATTTCTATGCCGACTTTGGCTTTGGCAAGGGCAAATTCTCGCAGAAGAACATCTTCTTGCAGTACACCAAGAACACCGAGAACGGCGACGCTCACTCGGTAAAGGTGGGCTACTATAACGACCCTGCTGGTAGCATGGCACGCAACACCTCGCTTGGTAGCTACCACTTCATCTCGCGTCCCGGTAGCTCTAACGCATTGGGCGAAGGCCGTGAGTTAGGTATCAGCTACAAGTACAACAGCGACAGGTTCATGGCCTATCAAGGTGTGTTCACCGAGAACGCCTACAACAAGATTGAGGCTGGCTTCAACGGCGTGACAGTAGCTGGACGCTACTTGGTTCGTCCCATTATTGACGATAACCAGACTCTCCACGTTGGTGTCAACGCGCGCTTCGCTCACATGGGTGGTGGCGTGACTACCAACAACGTCCTCAAGAAGACCTTGCATTTAGGACAGAGCCTTGAGACCTACGTCGACGAGGATGAGCAGTTCGTTTCTTGCGACCTTCCTTGGATTAACAACGTGTTTGACCTGGGCGCTGAGTTGCTCTACCACAACAACCGCTTCTTCGTGCGTGGTGAGTATATGTACAAGCACACCACCAAGAAACGCGACAGCAACACCCTGTGGGAGGCAAGCAACAACAACATCGACACATGGGGTTCATACGACTGGTGGCTCGCCGCCAACCCACTGCGCAACGATAACTTCCACGGCGGTTATGTAGAGGCTGGTTTCCTTATCTTCGGTAACCCCTACAAGTACAACCGCGGCGAGGGTCTGCTTGGTGGACTCAATGGTAAGGCTCTTGAGATTGTGGCTCGCTACAACTACACAAGCCTCAACGACATCAACGACGGCGACTACTATGCCGTGGGTCGTGACCAGTACTATCCCAATGGTTACATGGAGGATTGGCCCTATGCCAGCAGCAGCGTTGGTGGCGGTAAGGCAAACTCTTACACCATCGGTCTGAACTACTCGTTCAACAAGTACGTTCAGATGATGTTTGACTACACCTACCATCGCCTCCAGAAGGACTTCTTGCCCTATGATAAGAACGTTCACGTGGGTCAGGCACGCGTGCAGTTTACATTCTAATGTACGCCCCCCTGAGGGTCAACACACACAAAAGGCAAATCGCGACATGCGATTTGCCTTTTGTGTTTCTCACACTGAATAAGCTTATCAGAATATCAGCTGCATTATGTGAACATCGTGCTGCTCAGTGCCGTGGTTTATCCATTTCTTGAGCAAGCCCGCCGAGGCGAAGCCATGCTTCTTGAGCAAGCCAATGCACACGTCGTTGCCCGCAGGCACTAAGGCATACATCTGAAACAGCCCCAAGTAATCTCGCACATATCCTATCGTGAGTTTCATTGCCGCATCACCCAAGCCCTTGCCCTCGCGTGCCTTGTCAATCATTATGCCAAACTCGGCGCGGTTGTTAAACGGGTCGAAGTTGGTGAGGTCAATGGTGCCTACTGGCTCGCCACTCTCTGTGAGCGTTATCATTAACCTAAGTTGGCGAGTATTGAAGATGTCGCTGTCATAGTTCTGCAAGTATTGCCACAGGTAGCTCTTGGGCGACGGAGTCATAATGTTGCTCACAGTCCACAACCAAGAGGCATTCTCCCACTTATACAGCACATCAAGGTCGGTAGCCTCAAGCGACCGCAACGTCACGATGTCATTGGATATTATCTTTTTCATAGTTTTGCTTTTACAATTTGCAAATTTAATCATTTTTTTTTGCGCCATTACTTATTTTATACTAATTTTGGACGCTATATCTAAAAAACAACACATTACTATACTATGGGACTTGTAATAGGAATTGATGTGGGCGGAAGCACCACTAAGATTGTTGGACTCAACGACGGGCAGATTCTATCGCCCATGTTTATCACAGCTGCCGACCCTATCACCTCGCTCTTTGGAGCGTTTGGCAAGTATATCTACG
>CALAVD010000406.1 GCA_937892085.1 uncultured Prevotellaceae bacterium | reverse complement strand
CCGACCCTCTGCTTGTAAGGCAGATGCTCTGAACCAGCTGAGCTAAGCACCCATGCTTTTTGGAAAAGCGATGCAAAGGTAATGTAACTTTTTGACCTGTGCAAGGGTTTTGTGATTTTTTTCGAAGAAAAAATATAGATTTTTTGGTAGATTTTTTGGTTATTTGTTATCGGTAGTGAGTTCTCTTGGAGTCGCCACTTTCATTGCTGTGTCTCCTTAGTCAACAGATTACAGTGGTATTCCGTTCAGGATGATTGGCATTATGTCTTGCGGCTTGTTGACGATGACGTTGGCGTGGTATTCTTTAAGCTCTTTCTCGGGTCGGAAGCCCCAAGTCACGCCCACTGAGTCGATGCACGCCCTCCGTGCCGCTTCCATGTCGATTCCCGAGTCGCCAATGTAGATGGTGTCGCTCTTGCTGATGGCAGCTTTGGCGAGAATCATGAAAATAATAGATGGGTCGGGTTTCACAGGCACTCCTTCTTGTTGCCCCTCCACCGCCATCCACTCAATGTCGGGGAAGAAATGGTTGATGATGGTGGTTGTTGCACTTTGGTATTTGTTGCTCGCCACAGCGAGCTTCACTCCTTGTTCTTGTAGCTGTAGCAACAACTCGTGCACACCGTCGTAGGGCTTGGTAAGCTTGGTGTTGTTCTGGTCGTAGTACTCTTTAAAATCTTTGAGCATGGCTTCCACCACAGAGTCTTGTTTGCGTGCATCCTCGGGAAGTACGCGTTGGATGAGTCGTCTCACTCCGTTCCCCACGAAATAAGGGTAGGATGCTATGCTGTGAGTGTGGAATCCGTTGCGGTCGAGAGCATGATTTGCCGCCTCGCCCAAGTCCTTGATAGTGTTGAGCAAGGTTCCGTCAAGGTCGAATATAGCCAGTTTCTTCATTATGGTGTGTAGTTTATAGTTTTTTTAGATAAACAGGACTTGATTACGATTCTCGTTCCTCGTTTTAGAATGGGTAACCTATTGAGAAATGGAACTCGGCGTCACGTTTAAACGAAGGTGAGAATAATGGCCAGTGCTCTTGCCCAGAGGCGGGATTGTGCGCCTTCATTCCCAAGTCGAAACGCATGAGGAAGTAGGTGAAATCCATGCGCAAGCCGAGTCCGTAGGATAGTGCCAACTGCTCGTAGAACTTGTTGATTTTGAAGACTCCGCCAGGCTGACTCTCATAATCACGAATTGTCCAGATGTTACCGCAGTCAATGAACGCTCCCAGCTCCAGAACCCAGAGATCGGAAGAGCGTCG
>CALAVD010000405.1 GCA_937892085.1 uncultured Prevotellaceae bacterium | reverse complement strand
AAAAACAGCCAAGAACCCCTCTCAACATTTTATTAATTTATAGAACCCACCTTAATGTGTTTCAGTACAAATTCCCACAAAGTTATTGAAAATATCAAAAGCCACAACAAATCGCAAAATAATTGTGATGGCGCTGCACTGAATGAAACAAAAAAAGGTGGGCACCTCAAAAAGCGGTGCCCACCCTTAAATTATGCATTTTGCTTTAGTTGCTGCTTAGCAAGATGTTGTAGATGATGGTGATGTCAACGGTGGTGATTTCGCCATCGCCGTTAACGTCGCTGGTGGCGAGGTAGGTGTCGTCGCCGTTGAGCAGGTAGTTGTAGAGGCAAGTGATATCGACTGTTGTAACCTCACCGTCACCATTCACGTCGCCATAGACTTGTGCGCCAGCGGCAAGGGTAGTGACACTGATGAGGTTAGACCACTTAGTCTGCTTAGTGCCATAGACTGCCTTCACGTCATAGAGATAGGTAGTAGCTGGCAACAGGTCGGTAACCTTGTAACTATTGGTGGTGATGCCGGTGATGGTGATACCGTCCTCGTCGATAGCATTGAGAGTGGCAGCGCTGTGGTCGCCATCCTGAATGTGGATGCTGGTGATAATCACGCGTTTGCTTCTTGCTTCGGTCTCGAAGGTTATCTTCTGATTGGCAGCAGCGTTGCAGTCGAGCACCACGGTGTAAGTTACCTCGCTGTTGTCGGCCACCGTCACTGTCTCGCTGGCGTCGCCGCACGAAACCTTGAGACCACAGTTGGTGTCGTTGTTTAAGGCTTGTGCCTTGAACTTCACTGTAACCTTGCCCTCGCTGGTGGAGAGGTCGAGAGCCGGTGAGGTGAGAGTGCCTACCGATGAGCCAGTGCCCAAGCGCACGCCGCCTATCGCCTCATAGAGCTTAGAGCCTGTCCAGCCGGCATTGTCCATGTAATCGTCAAGAGTAGTGCTTAAATCTACCGAACCCGTCTTGGTGAACTTAGAGAAGCCCTCGGTGAGGATGTCGTAGTTCTTAGGTATAACACGCAAGATGTAGCTATCGGCATCCTCGCAAGGAGTCCAGTTAGCCACGAAGCTGTTGTCGGTAATCTCGCTTGCGGCAGCAGCCACAGGCACCTGAAGCGAAGAGATAGCAGTCTTGAAGCCCACCTCTAAGAGATCGGGGTAAGAGCCACCTCCGGTAAGTTGTACCTTATAAATCTTGCTGTCATCAAGATTGGCCGAAGCAATCACCCCGTTGTTGCCTTGCACGGTGCTGACTGCTGAGGTTGCTGGCGTGAGCGAGCCATCGGCATTGAGAGTACACTCATAGATCGACAAGGTGCCATTAGCGCCTCCACTGGAGTAGCTGCTACCCTTGACTAATGCCTTAACCTGCGAGCAGTTGGTCACATAGAAAGTCTGGCTGCCGCTGCCATAAATCGAATAGGCCTGACCTGAGCCGAAGTAGGCGACACCGCCCTGGAAAATATCGGTCGCATCCCATGAATTTTCATATTGCGACAACGATGAAGTCTCAAGCCAGTTCTGGTTGTTGTCGGCCTGCTTAGCGCCATAGTTAGAAACAGTGAGCCAAGCGCAGTCCTCTTCGTCAAGTTCGGTGTATTTGTAAATGCTCTGCATTCCGTTCACGGTAGCACCAGCCTCGTCGATTGTCTCATACTGGGCAATGTCGAGGTATGGGTCGGTGGCTGCACCGCCATCCCTTGCTTTGCCTGTGAGCGATACGGTCTTGGTCTCAGCGCCCTCGCTGGTGAAGGTGATAGAGCCATTGAAGTTGCCCTCAGCAGGCGAGTTGAAGGTCACTGCCACCTGAACCGGGGTGTTCACATCGGTGCTGTTCTGAGAAATTGTAGTTGGGGTGACGGTGAACACGCCATTATTGTCGTTGAGAGTCACTGTCACATCATTAGTCAAGAAAGCGCCGGTGAGGGTGATAGTCTTAGTAATAGTTTTCGACAGCGCAGCTGCGAACTCGAGCGATGTGGGATTTACGATAAGAGTTGGCACGCGGGGCTGTGCTACGCCGGTAATGGGCACTGTGACATCTACCACTTCTTCATCGGCACAAGTAAGGGTGATGGTGGCATTAGTGCTGCCTGCCTGAGTGGGAGCGTAGGTCAATACCACGTCAACACCATTAGCGGCATCGGCAACACTGATAGTTGAGTGGCTAATCGAGTAAGCGGCATCGCCTGTGAGAGCGACATTCACGTCACTTGTGAGGTTGCGAGCCTGCACTCTCACTACCTGTGTGTAGGTCTCGCCGGCAAAGCCCTCGAAGTTAACATCGCCAGGAGTTGCCATAATTCTTCCCATAGGAGGCTGGATGCCTATAATCATCTGCTGGTCGCTGTTGAAGGTGTAGCTCTCGCCGTCGCTGAAGGCATTCATCGAGCACCAGCCGTTGCCCTCGCCACTCCAACCGAAGTTGATGTGGTACTTGTTGGTGCTGGAGTTGTAACCGTCAACGTTGAAGGCATGACCGCCGGCACCGTTGTCAACTGCCATGAACACCACTGGGCGCGACTCTGCTATCTCCTCTTGCAGCAGAGCAGCCCATTGAGCCTCGGTGTAGCTGCCTTTCTGCACCAGACGGGTGGTGGTCTCGTCGTAGCCGAAGCCTATGTACATATCGGCAATAACCTGAGCCTGAGAAGTGTAGATACCACTACCACCAGCTGCGGCAGTGCCATACATCATCTTCTCGGCTTGTCCCACGTAGCGCATCAGCGTGGCAACGGCAGGTGCCTGAGCTGTAGTGTAGCTACCACTGTAACTGTTTTTCATGTTTGCCCAGTCAAAAGTGGTGGCCGAGAGAGCAGGATAGGTGAAAGTCACATCAGTAGTACTATAAGAACTTCCTATAGTTAGTGTGTTAGTATAGGAAGATAAAGGACCTACCTGAGCAGTGGGGTACTTCCAGTAGTACAGCACCATCGATGCCGAGGTTGCAGGGCAACCAGTATAGCAAGTGTAGGTGGTGCCGTTGTAGGTGAACTTACATTGGTTGTTGTAAGGAGAA
>CALAVD010000404.1 GCA_937892085.1 uncultured Prevotellaceae bacterium | reverse complement strand
GGTTCACGTGGATCGCGGCGGAGATGACGGCCTCGGTCTGCATCACCTCGTACATGGCCTCGAAGTCGCCCTGCTGGTAGGGCTTGACCTTGGCCAGCGCCCTCTTGCGGCTCTCCACATCCTTGGCCACGATCATCTCGCGCATGGCCTTGATGCGGTCGCCCTCGAAGAACATGTGCTCGGTGCGGCACAGACCGATACCTTTAGCGCCAAAGCGGCGAGCAACCTTAGCGTCGCGTGGTGAGTCAGCATTGGTGCGCACGTACATCTTGCTGTACTTCTCAGCCAGATTCATGATAGCAGCGAAGTCGCCGCTCATGTCGGCATCAACGGTTGAAACGAGACCTTCATAAACCTCGCCAGTGCTACCGTTGAGTGAAATCCAATCGCCCTCGTGGTAAACCTTGCCACCCATTTCAACGGTCTTGGCCTTGTAGTCAACAATGATTTCGCCAGCACCAGAGACGCAGCAGCGACCCATACCGCGTGCCACAACAGCAGCATGGCTGGTCATACCGCCGCGTGCGGTGAGGATACCCTGAGCAACGCTCATACCGCGCAAGTCCTCGGGAGAAGTTTCAAGGCGAACCAAGATGACTTTCTTGTTGCGCTGTGCCCAAGCCTCAGCATCATCGGCAAAGAACACGATGTGACCGGTAGCAGCACCAGGACTTGCGGGAAGACCCTTAGCAACAACCTTAGCGTTCTTAACTGCCGACTTGTCGAAGATTGGGTGCAGGAGCTCGTCAAGCTTCTCGGGTTCCATGCGCTTGATAACAGTCTGCTCATCAATTTTGCCTTCACGCAGCAGGTCCATAGCGATTTTCACCATAGCGGCACCGGTGCGCTTGCCATTGCGGGTCTGCAACAGCCATAGCTTGCCGTCTTGGATGGTGAACTCCATGTCTTGCATGTCGCGGTAGTGCTCCTCGAGGCGGTGCTGAATCTCTACGAGTTCCTTTGCGCACTCAGGCATAGATTCCTCAAGTGAGGGATATTTAGTGGCACGCTCTTCCTCGCTGATGCCCTGCAGGGCGGCCCAGCGGCGCGAGCCTTCGGTCATAATCTGCTGTGGTGTGCGTACACCAGCCACAACGTCCTCGCCCTGTGCATTAATCAGGTACTCGCCGTTGAAGAGGTTTTCACCTGTGGCGGCGTCACGCGAGAAGCAGACGCCGGTAGCCGAGTTGTTGCCCATATTGCCATAAACCATAGCCTGAACATTAACAGCGGTACCGTAATGCTCGGGGATGCGGTTCATCTGGCGATAGAGGATGGCGCGCTCGTTGTTCCAGCTATCGAAGACGGCGCAGATTGCGCCCCACAGCTGATCCCAAGCGCTTGTTGGGAAGTCCTTGCCAGTGTTATTCTTAACAGCCTCCTTGAAGAGCTTGACCAGAGTCTTGAGGTCGTCAACCTCGAGCTCGGTGTCAAATTTCACGCCTTTGTCGGCTTTTACTTTTTCGATAATAGCCTCAAATGGGTCGATATCGGTCTTGTTCTCGGGCTTCATGCCGAGTACAACATCGCCATACATCTGCACAAAGCGGCGATAGCTATCCCATGCAAATCGTGGGTTTCCACTTTTCTCGGCAAGAGTAGCAGCAACCTCGTCGTTGATACCCAAGTTGAGAACGGTGTCCATCATGCCAGGCATTGAAACGGGCGCGCCAGAGCGCACCGAAACGAGCTGTGGATTAGATGGGTCGTTGAACTTGTTACCAGTAAGGCTCTCGATGTGAGCTATTGATTTCTCAACATCGCCTTTTATGAGTTTGATTACTTCGTCGCGTCCTTTCTCGTTGTAGAGGCGACACATCTCAGTGGTGATAGTGAAGCCTGGAGGAACAGGAACACCAATGAGGTTCATCTCGGCGAGATTAGCACCTTTACCTCCCAAGAGGTCTCTCATGTCGGCGCTACCTTCTGCTTTACCGTTACCGAAAGTGTAGATTGTCTTCATTTTAAAAATATGAATTAAAATATAAAATTGAAAATGTTTGGTATTTCTTTTGTAATGTCTTGAACAGCAATAGATTCAATCATCCTTGCGCCAAGTTTCGGCTTTTACTTGTGCAAAGGTAGTGAAAAACTTTGACAAATCTATAATGTTTCTTATTATAAATAATGTGTTATTTTATGCAAACCTTTGAATGGCGCATCAAGTGGTGGTTGCCTCAAAAAATAAAGGCTTCATATCAAAAAGATATGAAACCTCTATTTCGTTAAATTCTTGCTTTTGAAGCTTATTTAACCTTACCTGCGAGTTCGGCACCAGCTTTGAATTTGATGACTTTTCTTGCTGGGATAGTGATTTTCTCTTTGGTAGCGGGGTTAACGCCTTGGCGCTCACCTTTCTCTACAACTGCGAAAGTGCCAAAACCGATAAGAGCAACCTTGTCACCCTTAGCAAGAGTACCACCTACAGCGCAAAGAGCAGCCTCGAGGGCAGCCTTAGCTTGAACTTTAGTTAATTTTGCTTCGTTAGCAATAGCGTTTACTAAATCTGTTTTGTTCATAATAATTCCTATCTCCTTAAAACTCAATTCTCCTGTTATTCGTAAATAAATAACTTCCCTTGTTTTTTCATCTAAATTTTGCATTTTCTTATATAATGATATTTTTTCATGTTTGGAAATTATTTGTTCTTCTAATGATTCTAATGATTGCATATCATATAAATCTTTTTCACTAGTATATATTTTTTTTCTAC
>CALAVD010000403.1 GCA_937892085.1 uncultured Prevotellaceae bacterium | reverse complement strand
TAATCGTTTGAATATTTGAATCAGCACAAAATGCCACTTTTTAAAGTGCACTCTAAAATTGATTATTTAATTTTTAGTTTTCTCCACAGGCATCGTGGGATGCGTCGCCACAGGGCGGTGGTGATGCGCCAGCGCCAGTCGATGACCCGCACATGACGGCGACTGTTGATGGCATATACCATTTCGCGTGCCACCTTCTTGGTGTCGAGGAGCATGGGATATTTAGGGTCGTCACCAAGCAGTGGTGTGGCAACGAAGCCTGGGCGCAGGTCGGTGAACGTGATATTGAGCTTGCGCATATTGGCTTGTTGCTCAAGAGCTTGCAGATAGGTGCCTTGAAAGGCCTTTGTCGCTGAGTAAGACGGTGCAGCCCCTAACCCTTTAGTGCCTGCTATGCTGCTGATTGCCGCAATGTGTCCTCCACCGTGAGCCGCCATGTAGCGATAGGCGGCACCTATCATGCGAGTGAAGCCGAGACCGTTGGTGGTCACGGTGTTGAGTTCTATGCCCGGTTCCAGCTCCATGTTCTGCTTGCCGATTCCCGAAGCATAGAAGAAAAGGTCCATGCCGCCCACCTTGTCGATTAGTTGGTCAAGGGCAGCAGTGGCGTCATCGCTTGTCACATCAATGACTTGCGTGTTCACCCTCTCAGGGGCAAGCTGCTGCAACTGCTGCAGTGGCTCGATTCTGCGTGCCGCCACGCCGAGTGTCCACCCCTGCTCGAGAAGAAGCCGAGCCACCTCATTGCCCAGCCCCGACGAGGCACCTATTATAATTACTTTTTTCATGAAAATGATGTGTTGAAGATTTATGCGGCAAAAATAGCAATAATTTATTAAGAAATAGTTACCTTTGTTCTGTTTTTTAGAAAAATATGTAAGAATGCGGGCGGTATCTCCCATATTAGAATTGCAGCGGCAGCGGGCGTTGCTCGTGGCTGAGCGTGATGCTGAGCGCAGCGAGTTTCAGCGGCAGACCGAGACCGTGGGCCTTGGGCGCAAGGTGAAGCGTGGCGACTGCTGGTGGCCCATTGCCGTGGGTCGCAGCTACTACAACTCGCTCAACCAGCTGGTGGTGGAGGTGAGCCGCAACGACGACGCCGACATTGAGCACAACTTTGAGTATGGCCGCCAAGTGATGTTCTTCAGTGTGGATGCCGGCGACAACATCTCTTATTTCAAGTTTGCCGCCACAGTGAGCTATGCCCAAGAAGACCGCATGGTGATAGTGGTGCCCGACGGTAATGCCGTTGCCGAGCTGCAAGGACGCGACCGGGTGGGGGTGCAGCTATCGTTTGACGAGCACACCTACCAACTGATGCTCCAAGCCATCGACCGCGTTGCCAAAGCCAAGGGCAATCGCCTCGCGCAGCTGCGAGACCTATTCTACAATCGCAGCAAGACCGAGAAATTCTCATTCGCTCCCATCAGCTTCCCGTGGCTCAACCGCACTCAGGAGCACGCCGTTAACGAGGTGCTGCTCGCCAAGGATGTTGCCATCGTGCACGGGCCTCCCGGAACTGGCAAGACCACTACACTGGTAGAGGCTATCTACGAGACGCTGCGTCGTGAGAACCAGGTGCTGGTGTGCGCTCAGAGCAATATGGCGGTAGATTGGATAAGCGAGCGATTAATGGATCGGGGCGTGGAGGTGCTGCGCATTGGCAATCCTACTAAGGTCAACGACAAGATGTTAGGGTTCACCTATGAGCGACGCTTTGAGGCGCACCCCGACTATCCACAGCTGTGGGCGATGCGCAAGGCAATTCGTGAACTGCGCAGTGCTAAGCGGCGAGGCGGCGACAGTTACCACCAGAAACTCGACCGCCTGAAAAGCCGTGAGACCGAACTTGAGCTGCGCATCAACAACGAACTCTTTAACAGTGCGCGCGTCATCTCCTGCACCCTTGCTGGCAGCGACAGTCGAGTGCTGCAGGGCATGAAGTTTGCCACCCTCTTCATCGACGAGGCGGCACAAGCGCTTGAGGCGGCGTGCTGGATAGCCATTCGCAAGGCTAATCGCGTGATTTTCGCTGGCGACCACTGCCAGCTGCCTCCCACCGTCAAATGCCTTGAGGCGATAAAAGGCGGCCTTGCCAAGACCTTGATGGAGCGCATTGTGCAAAGCAACCCTCAGGTGGTGACGCTGCTCAAGGTGCAGTATCGCATGAACGATGAGATAATGCGTTTTTCGAGTGACTGGTTCTACGGTGGTGAGGTGGAGAGCGCTCCCGAGGTGAGATACCGCAGCATCCTCGACCTCGACACGCCCATGACGTGGGTTGATACCGCCGAATTAGGACTTGAGGCACATGAGGAATTTGTGGGCGAGACCTACGGGCGCATCAACCGCGCCGAGGCGAAACTCACTATCGACACTTTGCAGCAGTATTTTGAGCGGTTAGGACGGCAGCGGGTGCTCGACGAGCGCCTCGATGTGGGCATCATCTCGCCCTATCGTGCGCAAGTGCAACTGTTGCGGCGCATGCTGCGCAAGAGTGCCTATTTCAAGCCTCTCAAGCACCTTATCACGGTAAATACCGTTGATGGTTTCCAGGGGCAGGAGCGCGACATCATCGTCATCAGCCTTGTGCGCAACAATGACGAGGGGCAGATAGGCTTCCTGCGCGACCTGCGGCGCATGAACGTCGCCATCACCCGCGCCCGCATGAAACTCTTCATCATGGGCGATAGCACCACCATGACGCGCCACCCCTTCTACCGCAAGTTGCATGAATATATTAAAGGGTTAGTGGAATAAATACATTTCATTTCTTTTGCTGAAATGGGTGTGAATGACTACTTTTGTGGAGTTTTTTTAGGATAAAAACCTTTTTGGTTGATGAACAAGCTTGTCAAGATATTGAAAGAATGGACTTTGCCGGTGTCGATGACGACTGGCATACTAATCTATTTCATCTTTTATTTTACTCCTGCGCTCAACGAGGCGTCGCGGGTGTTCAACAGTTTTTTCGACTTCATCCTGCCGTGGATTTTGTTTGTGATATTGTTTGTGACCTTCTGCCGTGCCGACTTCCACCGCATGCGCCCCTGCTGGTGGCATTTCGTCATCTTGGCACTACAGCTGGTGCTGGTGATAGTGAGCACTGTGCTTATCACGCACTACGATGCTAAGGGCAACGACCTGGTGCTGATGGAGTGCATAATATGCTGTGTGATATGTCCTTGTGCCACAGCTGCACCAGTGGTTACCGCCAAGCTCGATGGCGACCTCGAGAAGATGACCACTTTCATGCTGCTGAGCAATTTCCTGGCGGCAGTGCTCATTCCTGCGGTGTTCCCGCTCGTTGACGAGAGCATTGACATGCCCTTCTGGAGTGCCTTCCTTGCACTGCTTGAGCGCGTGTGCACAGTGCTGTTAGCTCCCATGGCACTTGCCTACGTTGTCAAGCACTTCGCCCACCGCCTGCACCGCCTCATTATCAGCAACAAAGACTTGTCGTTCTACCTGTGGGGAGTTCTGCTGTTGGTGATTTCAGGAGCGACGATGCGCAACATCATGAACTCGGGCACCACTGTTTGGTTCATAGTGGTAGTGGCTCTCACGAGCCTTGCTATTACCTTTGTGCAGTTTGCTATTGGCCGCTATGTGGGGCGCTTTTTCCATGCCACCACCGAGATGGGTCAGGCGATGGGTCAAAAAAACACCGCCTTCGCCATCTGGATATCCAGCGCTTGGCTTCATCCACTTGCTGCCGTGGGCCCAGGCTTTTACATCCTGTGGCAAAATGCCTTCAACAGTCTCGAGATTTGGCACCATGAAAAAATGCGTAATGCATAATTCACAATCTTTTAAATGTCAAATGAAAGTTGTTTTTCAATATTATAGTGAAAGCGAGGATGGTCGCGATGAGTTTCGTTTCACTAACGAAGCCGAGGCTCTTGAGAAATTTGAGAGCCTGAAAGAGATTATCGAAGTGCAATTTGCCGACTGCCCAAATGCTGAAATAGTCGATGAACCCGATTTCTACGGCATCATCGACCACCGCACCGGCGACTGGGCAAAGGTGATAATCTCAGTAAAAAAGTAGAACTTCATCACTCTCTGAAGTTAGATAATGTGAGCTCGACAAAAATAATTAAAAGATTGTAAGTAGGTTATTAATTTTTCAGTCTAATCGAAGTAAGGATATGTATTGATAATCAATTATTTCAATCTGTTTTTCATCATGTGACTAAAACAGGAAATTCAGACTCACGTTAATGATATCCTTGATATGGCGACCTTAATGACACACCAGTATCAAAAGACAACATCCTTGATATATACACCATGTTCTAAGGAACTGTACTTTAAAGTTATTATTTTCTGAAGGTTGCGGTTGGTTGTAGTTCTTCTTAATAATGCTAAATGTATGATATTCAACGATGTGCCGATACCTAATATGGCCTTAATTTCCAATATTCTATTTTGGAATATCCTGTTTTGGAATGTAATTTTGCAGTAAAAAATAATTCATGTATAAGTCTATTCATAACGAAAGTTATAGGAAATGTCTAAAGTTACTGCGTGAGAAAAGAATCGAACGCGGTATTACCCAAGGTCTTTTAGCCGATAAATTGGGTGTAAGTCAGGGGATTGTTAGCAAGATAGAAACTTGCGAACGCAGAATGGATATAATAGAGTTGAAAACTATTTGCGATGCAATGGGAATATCATTTGTTGGCTTTGTAATGGAAGTAGATAAAATATTATAAACATGGCAAGAAAGAAGAAGGGGAAAACGGGTTATCTTGTTGATACAGAGGAAGCAAAGAATTTGTTTTCAGTCAATCAAACGCCTCAGTTGAAAAAGTATGTAGCCTCTATGCTTAACCAAGTTAATGGATGGGCAAGGGGGACAAAATCCGAAAATGTAGGTATGGTCTCTCAGGTTATCAAGGATTTTCGCAAAGAAAAGCCTCAAGGAACGCTTGACGACTGGAAGCAATATCACAAGAATTTGGAAGGTATTAAAGGAATCGACCAATCTGTAAAAGACATTAGAAAAAAGTTAAAAGAAGTTCTTGATAATCTAAATGCTATCACAGATAAAGAGATACGAAAATGGGTGGAAAACCTAACATACGAAAAAACTTACAGTGGACTATCTGCGCAAGAGTTGATTCTTAAAAATATAGCGAAAGCTTTAGGATATAGTTATAGTCTTGGTAGTGCTGAAGACGAGACGAAAGGTATTGATGGTTATATTAACGGAAAACCTCTCCAAATTAAAAGTTCGTCATATCGAAACAAGAACAAACAAGAGAAGTTCCTTTGCCCAATCATTTATTACGATCTAACTCCAGGCGGCATAGAATACAGTTATAATGACGAAATAAAAAATTACATCAATGGCTAAACTCAAATTACAAAACAGTGAAGTTGAGAAGTTATCCAATGCTTCTCAATATGATTTTCCAAAATACGCTACACAGTTTATCAACCTTATAAACAGTAATGCACAAGGAACTCGACCAAATGTTGTTGGACAAATGTCTGAGTTGATTCAGGAATTTGACGGCAGCACATTGGATGAATGGATTAATTGGTACACAAAGCGAAATCCCAACGCAGTAACTAATGCGACAGAGCGCATTTACGCTACCTACGAGAAGATGCGAGATGCATTTAATGCTATTGACAGGCAGATGATAGAAAACTGGGTAAAAGATTTGGTTTACACTAAGACCTATTGTGGTTTGAAATTTCAAGGAGCGATTATTGCCGCGATTGCTAATGAGTTAGGTAAAACTTGGCGATTGGCCAATGTTGAAGAGGAAAGTAAAGGTATTGACGGTTTTATTGGTGACCAGCCCATCCAGATCAAATCTGATACATATAAACTTGAAAGCCGGTTAAGTGAGAAGATAGATGTGCCTATTGTGTATTACACCAAAAAGAAAGATGGAATTGCAATTAATTATAATCCATTAGACTTCCAATAAGTGATATGGCTAATAATTCATAAAATAATATTCGATTTTAGGATAGATGACTAAAAATTGGTACTTTTGCAAAAAGTTATCATCTTGCTATGGTTAGTACACAACATATCATCTATATTATGGCATCCCAGAAAATGGAAAGCCTTAATAGTGGAACTATTGATTTGGTAGTCACATCTCCCCCATATCCAATGATTGAGATGTGGGACAACATTATGTCTAATCAAAACGAGGAGATTCTAACAGCATTGAACGGGACTCCAACGGTCGCCTTTGAACTGATGCATAAGGAGTTAGATAAAGTTTGGCGTGAATGCTTCCGCTTGCTGAAGGAGGGAGGGCTGATGTGTGTTAATATTGGCGATGCTACCCGAACAATCAATGGTGAATTCCAGCTTTTTAACAACCATACACGAATAGTAGATGCATGCCTTAAGATAGGTTTTACTAATTTGCCTAACATTATTTGGAGAAAACAAACCAATGCCCCCAACAAGTTTATGGGTAGTGGAATGTTGCCATGTGGAGCTTATGTGACCTTAGAGCATGAGTGGATATTAGTATTTCGAAAAGGTGAAAAGCGAGCATATAAGAAAGAAGAGGACAAAAAGATACGTCGAGAGAGTTCTTTCTTTTGGGAAGAACGTAACAAGTGGTTTTCTGACTTATGGGAGATAAAGGGTGTGAAGCAGAAAATGAAAAATTCGCAGACACGTGACAGAAACGCTTCATTTCCTTTAGAAATACCCTATAGGCTTATCAATATGTATTCACAGTTGGGCGATACGGTCCTTGATCCCTTTTGTGGTCTCTGTACAACGAATATAGCAGCCATGTTGACAGGTAGGAATAGTATCGGTGTTGATATAGACAAGAATATCGTGCCTTCCATCAAAGAGAATCTCCGATGTGTTGAAGTGGATGAACTTAACACCATGATAAGAAACCGTCACATAAGCCATTTGAATTTCGTGAGGGAACGCGAAGCATTGGGTAAAGAAGTTAAGTATTATAACAAGAAATTAGGTTGCAAAGTGATGACATCACAAGAAGTTGATTTGAATTTTCACTATCTGCAAGATATATCCCTCAAAGGCGAAGCGCCATTATCATATAATTGCACATATTCGAATGGCTTGGCGTTTGACATTGCAATATGAACACCATCCATAAATTGATAAACGGCGATAGTCGCTGCATGTCGCAGATTCCAAGCGAATCTGTGGGATTGGTGTTGACTTCTCCTCCTTATTGGCAGCTTAAAGACTACGGTTCTGAAAGCCAAATAGGGTTCAATCAGAGCTATGAGGATTATATTAACCATCTTAATTTGGTATGGAGTGAATGTCATCGCATCTTGCAACCAGGATGTCGCCTGTGCATCAATATCGGTGACCAGTTCGCCCGTGCAGCCTATTATGGACGTTATAAAATAGTTCCAATTCATAGTGAAATTATTCGTTTCTGTGAAGCCATTGGCTTCGACTACATGGGTACAATTATCTGGCAGAAACAAACAACGATGCATACTACTGGAGGTCAGCGGGTGATGGGTAGTTATCCATATCCGAGAGGCGGCATCTTAAAAATTGACTACGAAAACATTCTGCTTTTTAAGAAGCAAGGTAAGGCGCCTATTGTAGATAAGTCAGTTAGGGAAGTTAGCAAATTGACAAATGAGGAATGGAACACCTATTTCTCTTCACATTGGAATTTCCCTGGAGCACGACAATCCGAGCACATTGCCGTTTTTCCAGAAGAACTGCCCAAACGATTGATAAAGATGTTCTCCTTTGTTGGTGATATCGTTTGCGATCCGTTTATGGGAAGCGGAACAACTGCGTTGGCCGCAATGAACTTGGATAGAAATTCTGTTGGCTATGAGATAAATCGTGACTTCCGTAGATATTACCATGGAAAACTTACTAAAGACAACGGAGAAAGTCGTTTCGAGTTTTATGAGGACAACTGCCAGATCGATTTTGAGCAACTTCTGTCGGCGCTGCCATATAGGTTCGTTGATGTTCATCAGTTAGAAAGTAAGGTTGATGTCAAGAATCAAACATATGGTTCCAAATTTGAAATAACGAATACCGAAAGAGAAAAGAACAACGCTTTCTTGAAAACTGTTGAGAAAGAAAAAGGTGCAACGGTGATGGTCAATCATGCTCGCCCAGACCTTTATAGAAAAATGATTGAGAATGGCATCTGCTATTTGCGTGCTGGTGACTCAAAGGGATCGCTACTCGTTACCCCAGGCTTCGAACGGCTCAACTACGTCCTGCTGCATACCAACGGCGAGAATGCCCAGTTGTTCAAACTCAAAACACGCGGGCATTTTCAGATATGGGCTCGCGAAACGTTGCAACAATATGGCTTCGCACCTCGGAGCGCTGCGTATTATGTGGTGCTTCACTTTGACCAGACGAAGCCCATAACGATGAAACAATGTCCAGACCTCAAAGAGGATAAATATACGTTTGCGGCAAAGATTCGGTCTTTGAGTGATTTTATGGGCGTCAAGTAAATCTCCAAGTTAAGAGGCTTCTACATTCTACGAGCGGAGAATCTAAATAAACAAGTGGTACGGGGAATTAAAAGATGAACTCGGCACTATAGAAAGACACTAATAGTTTATAATTTTCGGCGAAGGCGCTGACTCCGCCTAATGTGATTAATAATTTAGTGATAGCTTAACTTGTGTGGCGGTTACTTCGAGGGTGGCGGTGGCGCCTTCCACTATGGGAACGTTGCGCTCTACGTGACCTATTGGGAAGTTGAACGCCACGGGGTAGTGGTATGGCGCTACCATGTCGTGAATCATGTCGGTCATCGCCGATGTGTCATCGCCGCGGTGCTTGGTGAACTGCCCCACGATGAGTCCTGCCAGATGTGGCAGGATGCCAGCCAGCCGCAAGTGGTAGAGCAACCGTTGCACCTGATAGACCTGCTCTGCCACGTCCTCGATGAAAAGGATGTTGTCTGGCTTGATGATATTGAACGGCGTAGCCAGCAGCCCCATGAGCACCGCCAGGTTGCCGCCTGTGATGGTGGCAGTGGCGACGCCTGTGCGGTTGTGAGGGTGGGGCGGTTCGTTGTAGGTGGGCAGTCCATTGCCGGTGAGAATGTCGTAGTTGAGGCGGTTTGTCTCGTTGTCGCTGCCATAAAGGGTGAGGTGCTTTGCCATGGGCGAGTGGATGCTCACCACTCCTGCACGATGCCAGGCGGCGTGCAACGCTGAGATGTCGCTGAAGCCTATGAGCCACTTAGGGTCGCGAGCGAGCGCCTCAAGGTCAAGATGCTCGAGCAGATGCACTGCACCATATCCCCCACGGCTGCACAGAATCGCCCTCACCTGCGGGTCGTGGAGTGCCCACTGCAGGTCGCTGAGGCGATGCTCGGGTGGGGCACTGTGAGTGATAACATTATAGGCATGATATTCCCCTTTGCAATGCTCGCCGAGCACAGGCTTGAAGCCCCAATTCTCGATAGCGCGCACTGCACCGTCCACCCTCTCGGGTAGCACAGTTCCCGAGGGTGAGATAATGGCAAACTTATCGCCTGGCTTGAGAAATGGAGGAACAATCATGAGATTTCCGGTTCTTTAGAACAAGCTGACGCTTGCACTACAACGACACGACCGCCGCACTTATCACTTAACACTTATCATTTAACACTTATCCTGTTACTTGCACGGTGATGCCGGTTTCGGTCTCGATGTGGCGGGCTATGCGCTTGAGGTCCTCGACGGGCACCTTCACGAGTTTCTCCTCGGGAGTCTTGCGGTCGATGGTGTAGAGCATTATTTCCTGCGGACGGATTGCGAGATAGGCATTGATAAGGGCATCAATCTCGGCATCGGTGGTGTTGTCAACAATCTCGCCGTCGTGCTCACCGCGCACTATCATGGTTTGCACTATGCACTTGCCGCCAAAGGCTTTCAAGTCCTCTATGATACCCACTGGCAGCACATTGGGTGAGGTGGGGCGGTTGATGAGTCGCATGGTGCGTGCCACTGCGCTGTCGAGCTTCAGGATGTTGTTGTCAACCTTCTTAAGAGCGGCAATCACGTTGGGGCGTCCCGCCATGGTGGCGTTGCTGAGCACGCTCACTTTTGCCTCAGGAAAATACTGGTTGCGCAGGTTAATCACATCGTTTACTATCTCTTTGAAATTGGGGTGCAGCGTGGGTTCGCCGTTGCCCGAGAAAGTTATCACGTCGAGTGTTTCGCCTGCCTCCTGCATCGCCTTGAGTTTGTTGCGGAGCTGCTTTTTCAGCGTCTCACGCTTAGCCACGCCGGTAGTGCCTGGCCCTTGAGCGTTGTAGCCCGCCTCGCAATAGAGGCAGTCAAACGAACAAATTTTGCCGTCATTAGGCATAAGATTAATGCCCAGTGAAGTCCCAAGACGGCGACTGTGGATGGGACCGAATATTGTGCTTGTGAATAATACTGTTTGCATTGGTTTAATGGAATAGTGGAATAGTAGAGTAGTGGTATTATAGGGATTGTTGCTTATCTCACCACCTTAGTGAATACCGGCTTTTGGCCGTTGAGTACTATAACATACACCTGCATCTCCTTTGGTGGGCGCAACTGAAGGTCTTTGTCGGGCGTTCCTTTGCGCTTCTCGGTAGCGGTAAACAGATATTCCATGCCATTGGAAATGGGGCGAGAAGCGACGGTTAGTGCTCGGGCACTTATCATCGGGTAATCGCCAACGGCGGCATCGAAGATTGCCTCATCTTCCTTGCTCACACGATGTGCCGCCGAGAAAGGCTCCAGTTTCACAGCCTCTCCTCTCAGAAAACCGTTGGCAATCAGGAATTGTCGTACCTCCTCAGGCATAGCATCCATGCGCGCGGCGCGCACTCCATAGCCATCAAAAATCTCTGCCTTAGGCTGCTTTTGCTTAAGGATCATCACACTCGACTCCAAGCCGCCGCTGCCGAAGGTGCAGAAGGGCACTATCGTCTTTCCACTAAGGTCAACTTTTTCAAGCCATGTGGCGATGGGTGGCGCGTAGGTGCCGAACCAGATGGGATAGCCCAAGAATATCACGTCATATTTTGCGATGTTGGCTTTTAAAGGCTTAATCTCGGGGGTGATTCCTTGTTCACGCTCCTTACGGCTACGTTCTATGGTAGCTTGGTAGTCACTGTTATAGGGGTTGACAAGTGTTATTTCCTCAATGTCGGCATTGAGCTTGGTTGCAATCTCCTGGGCAACGGCCTTTGTGTTGGAGGTCTGTGAATAATACAGCACCAGCACCTTTTGAGCCTCGGCTTTAAAGCCACACAATAAAGCTATTGACATAGCTGTTACCATAATCCATTTCATAGTTTTATTTTTTTGTTAATTTATTAAACAAGTTGATGTAGCTTTGCGCTATCTTGGTGGCGGCAAACTTGCGTTCCACCTCGCTGTGCAGGAATGCGCGTGGCACATTAGCCTCTATCGCCCACTCTAAGCCGGCTGCCACGCTTGCAGGGTCTTTGTACTCGGCAATGTAGCCGGTCTTGAGATGCTCCACTATGTCGGCCTGACCACCCTTGCCGAAGGTCACCGGCAAGCATCCGCTCGCCTGCCCCTCGATTAGCGTGCCAGGCAGGTTCTCGTAGAGTGCCGTCGATAGCACAATGTCGCTGTGGCGATACAGGCGGCTCAGTTGCTCGGTAGAACCTATCGACCCAAGATAAGTGCATGGCACTTCTATCCTGCCCAGCAGCGACTTGTCGTGCAGGTCACCATAAAGCACCATGTGAATCTTGCTTGCCAACTCAGGCTTATTGCGTGCGATGTATTGCGTGGTCTCAACAAGTTCCTTGAAACCTTTTACTTCCACGTCGAGGCGACGCGCTCCCATGACGATGATTTTCTTGTCGGCGGGAATGCCGTTTATCTCGCCGCTAAGCCGGTGATAATCGAAGTCGTGAATGGGAAAGGCGTTGTAGATGACGCTCAGGCGGCAGTCGCCCATTATCCTGCTTTGACGGCAGCACTCGTCAAGCCAGTGGCTCACTGCCACAAAATGGATGGGCACCTGCTCATAGAGCCGGCGCTTCTTCTCTTGAATGGCGGTGGAGAGGTCTTTGCCTTTTGTCTCGAGCAGGGGGCAGCTGTGGCAGCGGTCTTTATATCGCTCGCAGTCAAACGAGTAGTGGCACACCCCCGTGCAGTTCCACATGTCGTGCATGGTCCACACTATGTGCTTGCCGCTGTCGGCAAGCTTCTTGATGGAGCGCAACGACAACGTGCCCTGGTTCACCCAGTTGAGGCACACCACATCGGCATCCTTCACCCAGGGGTGGGTGGCGATGTTGATGCCATGTGAGCCGGTGTCGATTTTGAACAGCGTGTCGCGCCTGAAGCCGTTGCGAGCCAGCACGCCTAACCGCTCGGCAAGGAAACGCCACTTGTTACCCCACTTGCCGCCCATCACGTCCACCAGCGGGTCGTCGCTCTGGCGGTCGATGACGAGCATGCGAGCGTCAACGCCTGCCTCCTGCAAGGCATGGGCAAGCCTTAGCGACACTATCGCCGCTCCACCCTGCATGTCGCTATGGTTAACAAGAACAACCTTCATGTAGCAGATTTATTGACTGCAAAAGTAATCAAAAACTTTCATAATGCAAAATTCCAGTTTATAACAAAAAAGCCCAGCCACAAATTTATGCGGCTGAGCATTTTGTTATGTTTGGGCTGTATTCCCCTTAGTGGGCAAAGACCGTGTAGCTTTGCATGTAGGGATTTCTTGACAGATACAGATACCCGCCGTTAGTGTCGAAATAGAACGTGTCGCTACCTCCACTGTAATAGTAGATAGTCACATAATCGCGATACTCGTCCCATTCAAAACCGTAGGTGCCCCAGTAGCCATAGTCATCATAGCACGACAAGACCCCTGTGCCGTCGTTGCTGAAATAGACTTCCCAGTAGTCGCGGTCGGTAGTGTAGATGGGAAACCTTGAGTAGCCGTCCACACCCTCCACGGCATACCAGTGGTAGCCCGAGAGCGACGACCAGAAGTGTCTGCTATCGCAGGAGCTCAATCCCACCAACATCAGCGTGAGTAATAGAGTAATGCTTAATTTTTTCATATACTTGGTTTTTATGAGTTAATATTCTTGTTTTAGGTCAATAGTGATTGCAAAGGTAACAAAAACATTTCGTTTTGCTATCATTAATGACTGTTTTTTATCTTTTGACAATAATATTTCCCAAAAAGTTTAAAAATTGCCTCCAAAAATTTGGTCAAGTGAAATATTTACCATATCTTTGTGTCATTGATAATCAATCAATTAAATAATTATTCACTTTAAAATTTGGAGATAACTATTATGAAAAAATGGAAATGCACAGTTTGTGGCTATGTTCATGAAGGCGATAATCCTCCCGAGGAGTGCCCATTGTGTGGCGTTGGTCCCGAGGACTTCGAGGAAGTGGTAGAGTAATGCACAATGCTTAATGCTTAATGCACAATGCACAATGCAGAATGCACAATGCAGAATGCACAATGCAGAATGCACAATGCAGAATGCTTAATGCACAATGCTTAATGCACAATGCAGAATGCACAATGC